>SEDW01000519.1 GCA_004193325.1 Pseudomonadota bacterium
GTTAAACTAGTTCAAAGATCTGATTTGCGCCCCTCGGAACATACGGAAATGGCAGCGCAGTGAATGTTCGGCCCGATTGCTAACCTGTCTGCTTCGACAAATGAGCGAAGTGACTAGAAGAGACTCAAGTGTTACGCAAAGAAAAGGCTCCCAGGATTCAATTCCTGGGAGCCTTTGCTTATGTAAAGTCTGCTACCAGACAATGCTTTGTCTATTTCGATTAACCGAAACGTGCTACAGCACCCAGCTCTTCTTCGATGCGAAGGAGCTGATTGTATTTACAGATACGATCGGTTCTTGAAGTAGAGCCCGTTTTGATCTGGCCTGTGCCGCAGGCGACGGCAAGGTCGGCGATGAATGTATCTTCAGTCTCGCCGCTACGGTGCGAGGCGATACTGTTGAAGCCATTGCGTGTCGCAAGGTGGATGGCGTTGATCGTTTCGGTCAGTGTTCCGATCTGATTCAACTTGATAAGAATCGCGTTGCCCGCTTTTTCTTCGATACCGCGTTGGAGGCGAGTCGTGTTCGTAACGAAAAGGTCGTCACCGACGATCTGCACTTTCGAGCCAATTTCTGCAGTGAGCAGACGGAAGCCATCCCAATCGTTTTCGTCAAAGCCATCTTCGATGGAGAGGATAGGGTAGTCGCGAGCGAGGCTTGCCAGAAATTTGACCATGCCTTCACGGTCGTAGCTGGTGTTTTCACCGGCGAGAACATATTTGCCGTTTTTGTAGAATTCCGTTGCCGCAACATCAAGGGCGATACCGATATCCACGCCTGGTTTGAAGCCGGCTTTGTGAATCGCTTCCATGATGATATCGAGAGCTGCTTTGTTGGACGGTAGATCGGGTGCAAAGCCACCTTCATCGCCGACCGCGGTATTCATTTTTTTGCCTTTGAGAACCGACTTCAAAGAATGGAAAACTTCGGCGCCGTAGCGAAGACTTTCGCGGAAGGTCGGCGCACCGAAGGGCATGATCATAAATTCCTGGAAGTCGACGTTGTTATCAGCGTGAGCGCCACCGTTGATGATGTTCATCATCGGGACGGGCAGACGGTTGGCCTGGGTGCCGCCGACATAACGATAAAGTGGAAGGCCAACAGACTCTGCAGCGGCCTTAGCCACAGCGAGGGAAACACCAAGGATGGCGTTCGCACCGAGATTGGATTTATTCGGAGTGCCGTCGAGCTCGATCAGGAGGTGATCGAGTTCGGCTTGATTGGTGATGTCGAGACCGATGATTTTGGGAGCGATCTTGTCTTTGACGTTAGCGATAGCTTTGAGAACACCCTTGCCGCCGTAGCGTTTTGGATCGTTGTCACGAAGTTCAGTCGCTTCATATTGGCCTGTGGACGCTCCTGATGGAACAGCCGCACGTCCGAAGTATCCAGACTCGGTCATTACTTCGACTTCAACCGTGGGATTTCCACGTGAGTCCATAATTTCACGCGCGTTCACGAACGATATAATGCTCATATGCTCTCCAAAAGTGCCGGCTAAAGGGCAGGTCTTAGACTGTATAAACTCCGATTGGACGCTATTTTTGATCTTTTGCGCTAAAAACGCAATCTAAGTTAGAGACTGCAAAGTCATTCTCTTATCGGTCAGTTTCACGCCGTATTTCCTGCATAAAAATTGAGGGGAAAACGTGGGTCCGAATAGATTTTAGGAGTGCCCTAGACTGTGGTTGGACAGAGCCTTCCGCACTATGCTATTGCTGGGACTCGAGCAAATAGACGAATCTTGGGCGTCACGTTTTGGCCCGGGGTTTTTGAAGAAAGGATATATGATGCTGAACTACAAATCCTGGAAAGACTACCTTCCCGAGGCTCACCATTGGTTGGAAAAGCTTAAAATCGAGCAGTCAAAAGGACTGTCTGCGGATTCGTGGAACCTCGTAGGCGTTAAAGCTCAGGACGGTGAAGTCGTTCTCAATAGCTCACTGCTCGACGATGCAGTGAAAGCCAAGATTCAGGCTGAGATCAAATCCCACGCCTGGTCCCCAAGTGAAAAAACCCTTCGTCTCGTTATCGATTCGAAGAAATTTCTTCTCGTTGCCCAATCGTCAGTGAAAACGACGATTCCCCAGTTGTCTCGCCAACTCGGTATGGATGCAGCGGCGAGCCTTAGCAAAGGCAAGATCAAAGATATTCACGTTCCAGAATTTGCTGATTTCGTAGCACTCGACGTGCTCGAAGGCTTCCTCCTTAGCATCGATGATGTTGCTGCTTTCAAGTCAGTGAGCACCTACGAGCTTCCCAAAAAAGTGTCCATTGCAGTCGCTGATGCGGAATCTCTGCGCCGAAAGCTTGAGATGGTCAAGGCTTTGACCTTCACCCGCTGGCTCCAGGAAGCGCCTTCGAACTTTATGAACTCGGAGCAATTTGCGACGATCGCTCACGATATTTTCAAGGGCTCGAAAGCTGAGCTTGTGATTCTCGGCCGTAAAGAAATGGAAAAACTCGGTATGGGTTCTTTCCTTTCGGTAGCGCATGGCACTGACATCGACCCTAAACTGGTCGCGATCAAGTTTGCCGGTGAGAACACGAAGAAGACTGTTGCACTGGTTGGCAAGGGCGTGACCTTCGATGCTGGTGGTATCAACATCAAGCCGTCGGCCGGTCTCGAAGAAATGAAATATGATATGTCCGGAGCTGCCGCTGTCTTCGGATCGGCCCTTTATTTCAACGCCGTCAAGCCTCCAGTTAACGTGGTTTGTGCTCTAGGCGCTGTGGAAAACATGCTTGGGCCGAACGCAACGCGCCCTGGCGATGTTGTTAAGTCCTACTCGGGCAAGACGATTGAAATCCTCAATACCGATGCTGAAGGCCGTCTGGTCCTCGCGGATGTCTTGAGTTACATCATCGATAAGCACGATCCCGATCTCGTCCTTGATATCGCGACCCTTACGGGTGCGGTTATTTTTGGTCTAGGTCACGCCGGAGCCGGCTTTGTTGCCAAAGAGCAAAAGACTGCGGACTACCTGAATCACATCACTGCTAAAGTTGGCGAACCGATGTGGCAACTTCCTTTCTGGCCTGAGTTGGAAGGCGAAGTGACAAGCACTCTCGCTGACCTCAAGAA
>SEDW01000037.1 GCA_004193325.1 Pseudomonadota bacterium
GTCATCACACCGTTTGCGAGAACATAGTGATCATCATCGTGATCAGTTCCTTCCAGTTCAAAGTTCCAGACGTCGGGAGCGGGTCCATCAAAGGCACGATCTTCGCGTTCGATTTGATCGACCGGACTCTTCGTCTCCTCATCAATAATAATGTCACCGACGGCCAGGCGCTCCGCTGCTTTCAAACCCGCTGTGGTCAGGAAAGGGTGCTCGCTTGTGACTTCGAGGCGTTTACCGCCAATGGTCAGGACGTAGAGCAGCGGTTTCTCTGGACCCACTATAACCTGCTTGACCTGTTGAGAGACTTTCGTCTTAGGATTCCATAGAAAATCCCCCTGACGAATCTCTTTCGCCAGGCGTTCTGTTCCATCACCCATTCGGATCTTGGTATCGCCAGCAAAACAGCCGCAACCGTTTCGTGTGCCGAGAAGTTCGCGGCCGCACGAGGGGGCGATATACGCGTAAAAGCGCTCAAATTTCATGGACGAACCATCGGTTTCCACGTGCGTCTTAACAATATCCCAGAGTCGTTGATTATCGGGCCTGCTGTTAATTTCAGTAGGCAAAACTCCGCCCATGTCGCTCACCAAATCTTGGGCTACAAGTTCGAAATTTCCGCAGATCTGTCCTCCTGGACTTGGGAGGCCATTACTCTCAGCGGAGCGCCGAACGTCGAGTTTTGTTTTATCCGCTCCCCCATGATAGGAGAGGGTGAGCCAACCCATATAGTCGGCAAAAATCGTATCTCGATCTCGCGGACAACGATTGCTGCACTTATCCCCGCCGGCTGTTGTTGTTCCGCCACCTGAGGTCTGCGTGATTGTCGTCGTACTGATCGTGTTCGTTACAAAAATCTTTTGCTTGAAGCTTCGTTCCGATTCTTCCCCATCAACCCGAAAAATCTTGATGCCGAGCTCAATCTCAGCGGGAATCGCGGACACCGCTGTCGTCGTACCGCCGATCGTCACAGGCGTGCCGCCGGGAGTAACCGTGCCGCCACCAGCCGGAGTCAGGGTAAAGGAACAGTTGGCATTGTGGGTGGTATGGGCCGACAAAGGACTTTCGTCGGCGCTCTCGACATTGACTGTCGTCGTTTCCGTTTTCGTTTCACCGAGTTCAATATCGCAGAGGAGATGCTGTGGTCCCGTAGTTGGTACTCCAGACTCCCGATCCTGCCAGCGAGATATAGAGCGTGACAGGGCCTGGCTCGGGCGCTGCGAGTTGAATGCGGCCTATCGAATCGAGCGAGGCTGACCCTCCTCCTGAGAGCTTGTTCTTCGCCTGCACGTCGACCGATCGGATCCAATATTTATGGACCGGATCAGGATTGAGTTTGAGGATGGTCAGTTCCTTGGTGGCCTTGAGATCAGCCAGCTGTGATTTGGGAGCTCCTCCCTTGAAATAGGCTTCGGCGTCTTTGATCGCCACCGAAGAAGCTTCAAAAGATTTGACTGTAAAAGTCCTGCCACTCGCCGTGTAGTTACCGCCGGGACGAAGATCATTCTTCTTCATATCCCAGCTCTCTGAAAAATAATTGGATGGATATACGGCTGGCTCGAAGAGCGTGGCCGCAACCTTTGAGCTATTCATGAGGCTGCGAATCATCGAGAGATTCGACATGTTATTCATACGTGCGGCATCGAGTGTTTCGTCGATTTTTGCTTTCTTCGCCGTTTGGTTCAGTTGGGTCGATGAATTTTGCACATACATCGTGGCAAAGAATAATGAAGCAACGGCGGCCAGAGCCGTGAACGTTGCTGATCCCTCTTCACTTTTTTTCATCGATGAACCCTCCCGAAGATCTTATGGATGTATCGGGAACTGAATCGCTAATATTTAACGGATATTAGAACTCTGACCCCTAGTAAGGTTTGAAAGGGCTTTTTGAGAAACGATGACCTTTTCCCAGCAACGTGTTGCTCTGCAACCCACTAGAAGGAATAAGAATTAATCCAGACTCAACAGAAGCACGAGCTCGTTATTTTTTTGCACAAACCCTGACCAAAATCTCATTTACTTAACATTTACTCGGTCACACAAAATCTAAATCACGATTTTGAAGAAAAGGAGGGTCCATGGAAAGGCCCTCGGAATGCGAATATTGCCAAAGATCAAAATCTTGTCCTTTTGTTTAATGGTCTTCGCCAGTCCCGATTCAATCAGCCGTTGAGCGAGGCTCAAATTCTTTGCCGAAAGACGCCTCATTGGGCAATTTCCTCCCATCATATTCTTGCGTTATAGACCCTATAATCCCGAGGTGTTAATCTAGAGGCTAGCCATAGAAGATATCGGACGTGACGACACCAGAGCGCAAAGGGAAAACATGAAAGTTTTAAGGCTTCGCCATGCGTTATCCGCGGTCTTGCTCTTCACCTTATCGTGCAAGAGTTATCACCCTACCCCGGGCCTACGCGATAGCTTTAAAAACAAGGGCAATACTGGCTTGAATCCCGCGGAACCGAAGGATCCCGTTGAGCAGAGTCCAAATCCAGTCATCGATCCAGGACCTGAAAATGCTCTCATCATCAAAAAATTAAATCTGCCGAACGAAGTCTCAGGCTTTAATCGAAGCTGTTTGATCATTCAAACCGCGACTAAGGCCGACGAGGTGATCAAAAACTATAACCTCGGCGATCCGATCGAGATTGAGCCGACGCAGGACTATAAAATTACCCTCGAAGTCTATCTCGATGATGAGCTCCGCTACTCCAATGCCTACTGCAAGAGCAATCAGAGTTTTAATGCCGAAGTGGGGCGTAATATCTTTACCGTCCCTGTCTGTGCGCCAGGAACAGAAGCCGCCAAAGCAAGTGAACCGTGTAAGTCCTGATCTTTCTCCCATTTCTCTTGGCCTTCGTCCCAAGGATGATCGCCGTGAAAATAGTGCTCTTTTTCAATCTTCTCGCCAGTGAATGGAAATGCCATGAACTTAGTTCTGAAGTACGCGGTACTGCCTTCGTTACTCCTCAGTCTGTCCACGTCTTGCAAACATGAAGATCGTAAGTCGGGACTCGAAAGTGAAATCAGCGGTTCGGCTTCCAACCTTCCTTCCGATCTTGGTGTGGGTTTTGACAGCGAAACACAAGTAATCAAGAGCCAGTGCGTGACAGGCAGCCCGGTCTGGAGAGGCGCCCAGGATTCAAGCATTGAATACGGCCAGGACTTGAGCTTTAACGATATCGTCAAGAGTTACGGCGGCGGAGCCAAAGTCGGCGCCACGGTGTTTGGCTTTGATGTCAAAGGCGCAGCGGAATTTGCCTCAAAAAATGCATCGACCGAATACAGTTCGACGATCACGCTTGTCAACAAGGTCTCCTTGAAAAAACTGATTCTGAGCAATCCAAAGCTCACGACTCAGGGCAAGGCAGAGCTGAGTGAAGGCCGCGCAAGCGACACCGTTCGCGAAACCTGCGGTAATGAATTCTTTAACGAAATTGAATACGGCGCGCAGATCTTCGTCGTTGCAAAATTCGATTTCGCCAGCGCTCAGGACAAGGTCGAATTCAAGGGCAACGCCAGTGTCAGCCTCCTCGGTATCGGCGAAATCGGCGGTAGCATTTCTCACCTTTCTGACAAAGTGAAAAAGAGCGGCCGTGTGTCGATCACAGCTCGTCAGGTCGGCGGTAATCCAGAAGAACTCAGCTCTATCTTGAGCACCGGCGTCATCTCCTGTAGTCTCGTCGACTTTGAGAAGACCTGTCTTCCTGCTTTGACCGCGATCGTCAAATACGCCTCCGAAGACTTCCGTAAAAGCCTCAGTTCAAGCCCAGATCCTCAGGATCTTTATGAGGCACAGCTGGCTGCAGACGCCGCTGCCGCCAAGGGCAAAACTGTTGCCAAACGTGATCCGGGTAACGCCAAGGGTTGGGCCGAAGTTAACTTCATCACAGCCAAGTACGCTGACATCCTGATCGAAGGCGCACGCCTCGTTCCAGAGATCGATGTGCCGCTGATTAACGCTGAGATCGAAAGAACCCGCTCGCTCGTCTACGATGACTTTCAAGTTCAGTTGAAAGACTCTGAGCGCGCTTCAAGCCTTCTCCGTGACACATCCTTGAGCGACATCAAGAGAAAACGCATCACTGAGATTGAATCTGCAACGACCAAAAACAAAGAAGTTCTCGCCTCTATTGGCAAGACTTGTATGGCTCAACCGGGCAAATGCATCGAGACCTACAAAAAGTATAAGTCTGAGCAGGTTCAGGCCTATGATGCACGTCAACTCTCCTTCGACATCTGTTTGATCAAAGCGGATATGGATAATACCAGCTGGGTCTTGAAAGGCGCTGATTCGAAAGCGATTGGAACGATTCGTTTCAACAGCGATGGCAACCTTGCTGGCTACTCTTCAAACGACGAGAAAACCTGGAAAGTCGATGGCTGCCTTCTCCGTCTTTACAATGCCTCTGGCGTAGCAACAACAGTCTTCGGCAAAATCGAAGAATCTGGCGACTCCATGTCGGGCCAAGGTCTCAAAGACGCTCCCCGCACACTCGACCGTCAGAAGTAAGTCTTAGCCTTTTCGAGTAACCTTAAGAATGGGATTCAAGCCTTTGAATAAACACCTCGATCGCTTGAATTCCATTTTTGTTCTTCCCTTCACGCTCGTGCTGAGCCTGACCTTTCTCACGTCATGCCGCTCGACCTCGGGCCTCAAATCCGAACGTAACGATGCCGGCTCCGAAATCACTCCCGCAAAACCTCAGGACGTTCTCACGGGTGCTATAGGATTTGATCCTTCCTCCCGAGGCCTGGCCAATGGCTGGGATAGCGAACTCCATCGCAAATTTGCGCCTTGTCTCGATTCTTCAAACTTTACCTATCGCGGTGCTCAGTCTTCGGATCTGACGTTCATGCGCGACTTTACATACGATCAGATTCTCAAGGAAACCGGCGCCGGCCTCTATGGGAAAGCCAGCCTCTTCGGTCTTGCCAGTGCCAAGATTCAAGGTGATATGGCGATGTCTCTCGCCTCCACTGACGATTCCACATCCTTTATTTATAATCTCTCGGTCCTCGGCAAATCTGCTGTGCTCGGTGAGCGTGCTCTCAATATCAACGGTTCGTCTGCCTACGATAGCAATAACCTGGCGCGTTTTCGTGAACTCTGTGGCGATCAGTTTGTGGAACAGGTCAGAGTCGGCGGGCAGCTTTACATCGGCGTAAAATACACATTCAAAAGCAAAGAGACCAAAGACACGATCAGTGTAAAGATTACACTCTCCCTCTTTTGGGGACTGATCAAGGTCTCAAAAACCTGGTCGAAAGAATTCCGTGACATGATGAAGGACGTTCGCATCTCGATCGAAGCCTTCCAGATCGGCGGCGATCCTCGTCAACTGGCTGCCCTCAAGGACAGCATCTATCAGAAGAGCTGTGCAGGTGATGAACCCGAAGAATGTGCAGCTGCGGTCGATCGCCTGCTCGAATACGGCTCGAAAGATTTCGCGGATCAGCTTGGCGATTTGACGCTTGGCAATGATCCCTACAAGGGCCCGGCGATTGTTGACCTCGCTCTTGAAAATTATAACGCGCTGAAAATCTATGATCCAAAGCAGAAAAAAGCCATTACGATTAATGTCACCGCTTCGACTTCGCCACAGAGCGAGCTTGCTCTGGCAATCGACAAACTGGCTCAAAGTAAGACGACTCTGATCATGGCCCAAAATCGCATGAAGATACTCAGGGAATTCAAGCTCGATGCCGCCGATAGTCAGAAGGTCGAGACGGCGAGTCGTAAAATCGACGAAACGTTAACTGCAATCGATGTCGCGAGCAATACGACCTGTGCCCGCGCTGCGACGGATTCCTCTTTTATTGAAGGCTGCCTCCAAAAAACCGCGGACATCGTCAGTCAGACGAAAGCAGCCGTGGTCCCAGTGGCTCTGAAATCAACGACCATTCCACAATAAGAGACTTTTCTTATGACGATGTTTGCAAAGCCTAACGGTCTCTCCCTTTTCCTCTTCGTCCTCGGCATGAGCGGCAGTCATTTGTCGTGTAAGACTGCACCGTCGACAGACTCCTATTACAACCGCATCAAAGAACCGATCGACACGAAGAACAAGGACGATGACCCTTGTCCGGAAACCGCCACCGATTGCCACCCAAAGCGCTTTATCGTGGCTGACGACGGCTTGCAGAAAATTGCTCTCGTCAACGTCGATGACCCAAGCAAGGACTGGGACATCGCCATTCCTTCAACGATCTGGGACATGCAGCTCTCCGGCAGCAATAAGCTCCTCGTGACCACCACCGAGGGCATCGGCGGCTACTACGAGATCGACATCGACAAGGGTGTGATTTCGAATTCCTTCCTAAACCTTGGTTTCGTTCGCAGTGTTCAACGCCTTAAAAACGGCAACACTTTGATCGCCGGTGAAAACCTCGGCGGAGCAGAGGGCACAGTGATCGTCGAACTTGATCCCTCGCAGGCGATTCTACCGACGAAGACCATGAAATTCCCTAAGATCAAAAATAGCCGCGTCATCCGCCGAACTCGGGACAACACCTTCCTCATGGGTTCGACGATCGATAACCAGGACGATCACGTACTGATGGAAATGGATGAGCATGGTCTCGAAGTGAAACGTTTTGAAATTGGTAAGGGCCCGGCTCACATGGGCCTGCGTCTGCCGAATGGCGATACAGCGGTTACGAGTGGCCGTGATTTGAGTCTGCTCATCTTCGATGAAAACGCGAAACTGAAGAAGACAATTAAACTCGAGAATCAGACGGGCAAGACCGAGATCGCTCCGTTTCAAGCAGGTTATTTTCAGATCCTCTCGAACAATCACTATGTCCTTACCAACTGGCAAGGGAAGAATATCAACTCGGGCCGCAAAGGCCGGCAGCTGGTTGAATACAATGCCAAGGGTCAGCAGGTCTGGACCTGGAAGCAGGATCCCAAGCGCTTCTCATCTATCGCGGCGGTAATCGTCCTGGATAACCTTGATCTCACCCAGATTTATGATGACTCAAACGGCACTCTCGAACCTGCTGAATGACCTCGAATAAACCTCTTGTTCGAAATTTCGGTCAAGGGACGTGATTATCTGGCCGGCCGGCCGTAACTTGGCTAATTAGCTAAGAAAAGATCCCGCGAAAAATGATCACGATGATAATCACCGTAATAGCCTAAGGTCACAAAGCTATGTGGCCCATGGCTTTGCAAGCTTTCAATATCTTTCGTTTCGGCACCCATGTCTTTTTGCGCCCCCTATTGACTTCATTTTGGAAAGTCACTAGAAAGCGAAGGTGAGCAGATGCTCATCCAAACGAAAGGACTTCCCAATGACCAAACACATCTCTCTCCCCGCTCTCCTTCTCGTGCTCATAGGAACATCAGCAATCGCTGCTCCTCGTCAGGCACGCGCTCAGACTCTGTCGAAGCGTTTCGACTTCGCTGCGAAGCCTCAGTCGAGCTTTCAAACGAACAAAATCGATTTCTTTTTCTCAGACGTTCCAGCCAACCAGGTTGTCAACGGCCGCGATCTGTCGAAGCTCCCAGGCGCAACACTCGCTGAGCGTCTCACCGCAGAACTCGCAGCACCTATGGCTGAAAAAGATCTCTATCAATTGACTCAAGTCTACGACCGCATGGATTCTAAAGTGAGCGGCCAGGTCATCGGTTACCACAACCGTTCTGACGACACCGATGTCAACTTTCAGATCGTTGTCGGCAACAGTTCAAACGAAAAACTAAAACCAAACACGGTTTACCAGATCACAGCCAAGCTTGATTTCGTAACCAATGTTTCTTCGGAACTCTTCGGTATCGGCGGCAGCGCCGACTCCAACAGCTTCGGCCTTGCCGTATCACAAAACCCTTGGGTTAGTGCAGTTCCAAGCGGGACTCCTTCGGTGCCGTCCCAGCCGACAGAACCAAGCCTTCCAAGCGATGGCGATGTTGGTAGTTACTTCGGTATCCCTGGCAGCTTCTTCATCGACCAATCGGAATTGAGTGATCTCGCTGACGCCTCATTCGATAGCCTGACTCAGGCCGAAATCGCAATCGTCGCCAAAGGCGTCAGCGTTTCCCCTAGCCAGTCAGCAGCTTATAAAGCCGCTCTTTTGAAGAACCTGAATGCAGCTTACGCCAAGGCTCTGTCGAACCTCGGCAAAGTGCAACCAGCTGACGTTCTTCAGGTCCGCCTCACCAAAGAACTCGATTTGAATGTTAAAGCGAAACTGAGCGAGATGAGCCCTGAAGATATCGAACAACTCAAATCGATGTTTGGCGAAGGCTCTGGTCCAGTCGTCCTTGCTGCAACATCTGTGCACGCAGCAGCCAGCGACTCGGCTGAGATCCGCCGCACAACAACTGTGGACTCTGCCGGCAACACCGTGGCTCTCGGCGTTCCAAGCGGTACTTGCAACAACGCGCCCTTGAGCCAGCTCGAAGGCGACGATCGCTGGATCTGCGAACGCTATAGCTACATGGGCCGCATCAATAACGGTAAAGACGAAGCTCACAAAGAGTGGACAGCTAACAGCGTATCGACTCAAGCACCCCTGGAGTTTACAACGGACGCTAGCGGCAAACCTCTTTACCTCAACCTCAACTCGCACTCTGGATTTGAAGGCCTCACCGTTTATTACGTAACGGGCATCGAATACAAAATCGTTGAGAAAAAATAAGAATTTCTTTCGCTAAATAAAAAGCTGCCCGTGAATCGCTTCACGGGCAGCTTTTTTATTTTATAGAGAATTCTTAGAGACGATTTCTTACTTCTATCACCCGATCATTCGCATCGGCAAGACGTCTCGCAAAGGCCGGACTCTTCGCCGCCTCCTCGCTGATCGCTTCCACAGCCCACTGATAACGCTCGAGCTCACGGCAGACAAGGACCATATCCGCACCCGCAGCGATGGATGCAATGATCGCCTCACACCAAGGTTTACGGCTCTGGTCGATGGCCTTCATATTCATGTCGTCACTGACGATGAGTCCGCGGAAACCAAGCTCGCCGCGAAGCAGATCGAGCATGACCCGGCTCGATAGACTTGCTGGTCGCTCCGAGTCCAGAGCAGGATAGACAGCATGGGATATCATGACCATCGGCGCTTCGGGAATCAGCTTTTGAAAGGGATAAATCTCGCGCTCATCGAGGATAGCCCGGTCGGCTGTAATGAGTGCGCCGGTCTCATGGGTGTCGACGCCCGCATCGCCCTGGCCCGGGAAATGCTTGATACAGCCCATGATGCCGCCGTGATGAAGACCTCGTAAAAAGGCTCCGCCCCTCAGCGTCACCGACTCACGGTCACGACCAAAACAGCGATCCCCGATGGCCACGTTTTCTTCCCGGGTGAGAATGTCGAGAACCGGGGCAAAATCCACGTTGATACCGAGTTGACGAAGAGTCGCGCCCATCGCAAAAGCGATGTTCTCGATCTCAATCAGGGCCGCTCCATCGCTCTTGCCCGAGGCGAGGTTCATGGCTGGGCCGTAATCGGGAAATGGCGCCTTCAAACGGGCCACGCGTCCACCCTCTTGGTCAATTGCCAAAAGAAGAGGCAGATCCAGAGTCCCGCGAAGGGTCTGAAGCTCATCACAAAGTTCACGTGTGGCTGAAAAATAAGGGGATATATTGCGACGGAAAAGGGTAAACCCTGCAGGAGGATACTGCTCGAAACACTGCTTCTCATCAGCGCTGAGGCGTACTCCTTCGAGCGCAGTTAGAATGACTGCGCTGGCCTGAATCTTCGTCATGATCTTACTCGTCTATGATCTGAAGGATGTAACGTCTGTTCAGCTTTGCTGCAGCGCAGTTCAGAATCGTTCTGATAGCGTCGGCAGTCCGGCCCTGACGACCAATCACCTTGCCTATGTCCTCTTTAGCGACTTTAAGCTCGATAATATTGGTTTGGTTACCCGTGATCTCACTTATTTCAATGCGATCAACTTCGTCGACCAAAGCTTTTGCTACGTACTCTACTAATGCTTTCATTGAGCCATCATCGTGCTGCGACATATCTAACATCCGTGTAAATCAGTTTCCGCACATCACTAGCCTGATACGCTACCATCTCTAATAGTACAGAATCTTGGAATCGAAGAAAAGAAGGCAATCCAAAACTGCCGACCTTTTTTTCTTACAAAGGCTTGCGATCGCAGCCGCTCTAGAGTCGGGCAACCCTCAAACCCTTATCACACGTAGTTTCCCTTGCGAATTTTCTCAACTATGATTTTTTCTGGCATAGTTGGATCGCGTGGATCGACGGTAAAGAAAGCCTGCTGCTCGCAACGGCGCTTGTGTTCAAGCAGCCAGCGAAGAATGTCGGAGAGGCCTTTGTTGCGTTTATCACGGAAGAAAGGATCGTTTTCCAGGGCATCGCGGGCCTTTTTCAGCGCGCGACCTTCCTGGGCATCATTTTCCTGCACGGGATAATCGTCGAGATCAAAACGCGCGATATCCTCAGGCAGAACCCCAAGAAAACGCACTTCCGGAGCACTGTAATCGGAGTTACGGATCAAAGACGCGGCGGAACCGGCTTTGAGCGTACGAAAGATGTTTTGCATGGTGTATGCATCGAGGTCACCGAAGAAGTAGAGCGGCACCTTCAGCTGATCCTGAATCCTTCGAAGCCAGCCCCGAACCGCGTTTGAGGGAACCCCTTGGGCACCGACGACAATCGCGTTCTGACGTTTGGTAAAGCCGTTGGCAACGAGGGTGTTCGCCGTACCTTCGGATTCGACGATCAAACAGTAATCAATCTTCGATTTGGCTCTCAGCGTCAGATTTTGTGGGCGGTTCTTCGGCTGGAAGGGTGAGGTTCCGAGCTGAGAAAGATCGATGACCGCACGTCCACCATCACTCAGAGTCTCTTCAACGATGAGCTGCTGCGAATAGGTCTGACCGCCCCGATCGTTGGCGTAGCAGTTGAGTTCCTCGCGATAACATTCGATGATCTCGCAGATGAAATCGATGATCGAATCCGATTCATCCTGATCGGCGAAGTCGATCGGTTTGAGGTATTTGTTGTGCTTCACTTCACCTTTGGAAATATAGTAAAGCTCACGCTTGGTGTTGACCGCACCCGTTTCAATATTTCTGAGAAGAATTTCCAGCATGAAGATCGCCCGCGACATCTTCTTTACCGAAGCGACGTTGAGTTCGGTGCGAATTCTTTTGTCACCTGGAGTCAGATAACCAACCTTGTGATTGTAGATCGAGTTATCGAGACTGCATTTGGTTGCTTCAATTACAGGTCGCTTGGCGCGCTCGAGATCTCTCAAGAGTCTCTCGCAGAGCTCCTGGCTGAGGGCCGGAATATCGCCTTGTAGGACTTTGCCTCGCATAGAACTCATTTTGCTTTTCCTTTCGCTTTGCCTTTAGCCTTTTTCTTCACGGGAGCCGCTTTGGCTTTTGACTTCGGCTCTGGCTTTTTGCTGGCGGCCGGAGCTTTTTTGGCTTCTGCTGCTTTGGGAAGCGCTTTGCCTTTGGCAGGCGCGGCTTTCTTCGCGGGAGCCTTGGGCGCCGGAGCTGCTGCGGCCTTCTTGACTTTTACCACAGGCGCTTTCGCTTTGCCTTTGGCAGGAGCTTCTTTCTTAGCAGGAGCTGCTTTCTTAGCCGGCGCGGCTTTAGCCTTGCCTTTGCTCTTGCCCTTCGCCGGAATTGCTTCCGCAATTTCCTTAGGAGCTGGCTTTGCTTTGGTATTTTTCAGCTCCGCCTTGGCTTTTTTCACACCGGCGACGGGAGCGGGTTTACCTGGTTTTTTATGCGCTTTAGCGTCTTTTTTCACATCTTCCGGATCGATGACATCGACGGTTTCCTTCACACCCTTTTTCAGTTTGGTGTTTGGCTTCGCGCTCTTTTTACCGGCGCGGACTTCGCTACGGGACTCTTCTTCCTCCTGCTCATCCTCACGCGCGGTAACGATGTCGTAGGCAGCACCCAGACGTTTTTTCTTCTGTGTTAAATGCGCTTCGAGTTTACGATCCGCTTCAGCCAATTCATCTTTCGCGTCCTTAGCCTCACGGCCAAGGATTTTCAAAAGCCCCTTATGAGCCATCTCGCGGCGTTCCTGACTCGACTCGGTCAGACGCACGAGACCTTCGACAAGAATCGGTGCGAATTGCTCGATGTGCTGCATCTTGCTCTCGAGCATCGCCTCTTTGTGTTCTTTTTTCAAATGGCGCGAGAGTCGTTGACCCGCCTGCATCAGAGTCCGGCGAATCTCCTCGACGAGTTCGTCCGAGGCATCGATCGTTTCTTTCGAGGCGTTTTTAAATTTGATGAATGGGGATACAACTGAGACAGCGATGATATAGGGACCAGTTGGAGCCGAGTTACGAGACTGCTTCAGGCCGTAAACTTTCCAGTTAACGGTCGTGATCGCTTTCATGATCGCACAACTCGATTTGTCGAACTGCAAAGGCACACGGTTTGCAAAGCGGATGACTTCGCTCGACTCATCCTCTTCGTTCACACCATCGTTTCGTGACGTCATACGCGCGATCGCCACTTCAACCTGAACGGGTTTGAAGTCGCAAATTGCTGGCTTTCTGGATACGACCGAGAAGTAATCGATCTCGCCGAGACGAAGAATACTTCGGGCGAGACCCTCTTCCCCGATAGCCAGAACGGATCCGGTCGATGGTGCCGGGAGTTCGGCCGTTTGTATCGCTGTGAAGAGATCTTTGAAATCCGCTTCTTTGATATCGTTCAATTTGAGGTCGAAGATCTTTTTCGGAACCTTGTGGTTTTTGATGAGATCTTCGAACACGGGATTGGTCATACGGGAGAAGGCGGTCTGCAGCCATTCCTTGACCGGAATATTGCCATAGAGTTTGCCATGGCCCATGAATTCGCCAAGCTTCATCGTATGAGGATGGGGCGCGGTGGCGTCAGGAATATGCGGGACTTTGTCGCTGACCCTTTCGACCTTCACGTCGGCATCTTCCATCAGCTTGTAGCTGAGTTCGAGATGGGGGTTCACGAGGACGTTACTCTTGAGGAAGGCGATGATACCGGCTTCCCCGTTGAGCTGAACGCGACCATCAATCCAGAATTCGACGCGGGTGCCGTGTTTCGGCTCCCAATCGATGTCAACTCGGTCCTTCATCAGGCCCTTGTTGTTCTTCAGATCGATTTCGATACGGCATTCGACCGCTTTTTTCTGACCCTTGGTTTTGGTCGTGACCTTGACCCCTTGAGCTGCGGTCTGCATCGCCCAGGTGGTGGCCGCCGAAATACCAATGCCCTGCTGGCCGCGGGTACAGCGTCCTCGTCCAAATTTGGACGAAGCGAGATACTCACCGAACACCATGGGTAAATCTTTGAAGGGAATGCCCGGCCCATTGTCCTGAACGGAGATATAGATGAGGTCGGTGTTCTTTGTCGAACCCTTCCCCTGCTTCTCCACCTCAACCCGAATCGTCGGCAAGATATCGTTATCTTCGCAGGCGTCGAGAGAGTTGTCGAAGGCCTCTTTGAGGGTTGTCAGCACCGCTTTGGTGGGAGATGAAAAGCCGACCTGCTGCAGGTTCTTGGCAAAATACTCCGCGGTGCTGCTGGTCTTTAGTTGGGCTTTCCCACGCTTCGTTTCCTGAGCCTCCATGGCCACCCTTTCTCCGTTCCCGTACAATCTTCGAGATAGTAACTTTTTAAATATACGAAATCTTAAGCATTATGTCCCCCTCACAAGAGAAAATGTCGATTATAGACAACATGGCGCATGCGTGAGGGCTGCTTGCGTCTGTCAAATATTTGACAGCATTGTCCAGGATTCGCGAATCAAAAGAGGAGACCTTGCTGGTATTTATGCAGATTTTTCGATAGAAGTAAACTCCCCGTCGTTTCCGGAGTGCTGAAATGCTAGGCATTGTGATCGCTTTACTCTGCGCCGTGACCTGGTCCTGCGCTGTTATTCTCCTTAAAATTTCCGGCTCTCGCATGCACCCAATCGCTCTCAATCTAGTGAAGAGTCTGTTTGGATTGCCACTCCTTATTGCGACAGCCTACCTTTTCGAAGGTGGAATTGTCTGGCCAGCTGCCAGGGCTGATTCTCTCCTTCTCCTTATCAGTGGCGCGATCGGCATCGGAATTTCGGACGGCATCGTCCTGAGAAGCATGCGCTATCTGAAGGCCTCGCAGATCGCCATCCTCGAGTGTCTCTTCAGCCCCTTCGTCATTATTCTTTCCATGGTCTTCTTTGGCGAACGTCCCACCCTCCTCATGATTCTTGGTGGTATGTTCATCATGGCTTCGCTCCTCTTCCTCAAACCCGAAGAGGATGCCTTGGGAGAATTGTCCACCACTCCCGATCTCCATCTCGCTAAGGGCACCCTCTTGATGGCCGTTGGGCTCTTTATGATGGCCGGCGGAATTGTAATGGTTAAACCCATCTTCGATCGTGTGCCGCTCTTCTCGCTCGTGACGATCCGTATGATCGGTGGCGTGATTGCGGCGATCGC
>SEDW01000038.1 GCA_004193325.1 Pseudomonadota bacterium
GCAGAGCTCATTGATCTCGGAACCTGGAAGACCCATAAATTCAGCATGGCCAACGGCATGAACAACCTCGGTCAGGTCGTAGGCTATTCTCGTACGTCCACGAATGCAGGCGCGACCAAAGCGATCCTTTGGGAGGCTGATGGCAGCGTGGTCGTCTTGCCAAATCTTAGCGGCATGGGCTATGCCCAGGGATCTGAGATCAATGATTCAGGTGTCGTCGCTGGGGTGAGTGGAACCAAAGCTGTGATCTGGAAAAAGAAAAAGGTTTCGGCTCTGCCTTCACTCGGCGGAGATTATTCCATTGCTCTTGGTATCAACGCAAGCAGCTGGGTCGTCGGCAACAGTCAAAACAAGGCCGGGGAGGTCCATGCTGCCCTTTGGAAAGATGGCAAAGCCATCGACCTTGGAACTCTCGGCGGACGATTTAGTACGGCGAACAGCATCAATGACAAGGGTCAGATCGTTGGATCGAGTGAGACGGCCGATGGTGAGATTCATGCCTTTGTCTGGGAGAACGGCAGCATGAAAGATCTTGGTGCCGGCATGATTCGAAATCTGAACAGCGAAGGACTCTTTGCTGGGGAAAGTCCTCTGACTCCGACTCTCGCAGGTAGAGGTAGAGGTAGAGACTATTCGAGCCAGGCCGTTCTCTGGGCTGAGGGCGAGGATGTCTTGAGGCTCGAGATGCTGCCTCAAACCAAATACTCCTCGGCTTTTGCAGTCAACGATAGCGGAACGGTAATTGGCGTGACGGAACTGTTCAAGACGGATGAAGCGGAAAGTTCGGCTAGCGCAGCGGCAGGCAATTTTCATGCGACGGTTTGGGTTCCCTAAAGGAACTGAGGGGCTGGAGTGAGAGACTCAGTTGGCTTTCTGGGCAGCCTTGAGTCTCACTCTTAGTTCGTCGTCAGCGGGTAACTTCTTCACAGCTTTGACAGCTGCACTAAAGTCGGAATCACGCAGAGAAAGCAGAGCTCTGTGTCTTAATGCACTGCGATGCAGTTTGCCCGGGTTATTGATAATATCGACAAGGATATCCTTCGCCTCTTTATCGTGAAAGCCGATCGCGCCCAGATTTTCAACGGAAGAGGTCAATTCTTCGTTGATGCGAATCGATTTCGGACTCGGATCTTTCGACGACAGGATCGAACGCTCAGAATCGGCCAGAGGTGTTTCGCGGTAAGCGAGGTCCTTCCAGAAGGGGAGAAGATCATCGCTGTGCAGAGCGTCTGCGAGCTTGACGAGACGAGTGCGGCGCGGCAGATCCTTCGAACCGATGCGGCGTAATTCATTCACGAAATACTTTGAAACCAGTTTGGGATCCTGCACTCTGAGATAGCGTGCGGTGCGAACCATGCAGCGCTCACATTTCAGGGGTGTGTTATCGAGACGTTCGCGAAAGCGATTTTCGTTGAATCGAGCGGCAGGCAGGAGAACGTCTTCCGAAGCAATGTTTTCGACAATCATAGTGTTAGATGGTGCTGCCGGAACTGGTGGCGGAGTCACTTCTTCCGCTTTGGTCTTTTTCGATTCCATCTTCAAGGGTGGAATATTTTGAGGCGTGACTTCGTTGACGACTTTGATCGTCCTCGTATGATTGAATATTTTTCCTGTGACAACGATCAGAGAGAACATCGCCACAGCTGCAAATAGCCATTTCATAGAAAGGTTTCGCCTTTGCTTTGAGAGTCTGTTTGTTCAGAGTATAAGCCCTGCTTCTTGATTTATCGGATGGATTCGTGTGAAACCTTAGCAAAGCGGGTTAAGCTCATCTTTACCTCCACTTAGGCGAGCCTATTCATCTTCTTACTTTCGGTAAAAATTAAATTTTAAATCAACTTTGAAAACGTCAGGGCGCGGTTCATAAGATATATAGGAGCGATCAGAAAATTCATGTCTGAACATCCCTTCTAAAAACCTAAATAAAAACACCCACGAATAGGAGTTGAAGAAAGACGATTTTGGAAAAGTCATTTTATTCGCGCGTTTTAACACCAAAAAACACCCGCAAAAATTGTCTTAAAACCGCTCTAATCCTCTGTTCTATAAGGGCTAATGGCCCTGATCTTATAATCACTAATTTAGATCCTCAGTCGTCTTCAGTTGAAGGCAAAAAAAGTCGAATTTGAGTTATGAGTAAGGCAGGTGATGGTTACCCAGCCTGCACACAAAGCAAAAAACAAACCCTTTGAATACGAGTAGAAAAATGAAAGCCTCGAAAAAATCCCGTAGTCTGGTCGAAACTTCTCTTTTACTAGCCTTGAGCCTGGTGCCAGCCGCTTGTGGTAAGAGCAGCGACAGCGCACCGATGGTGCCGACTGTGGAAAATGATAAAGAGAAGCTTTCGGAACGCATGAACACAGAACAATCTGATGTTCCTTTTACTCCAGCTGCCGAAGGCCAAAGTCTTGGCCTCGCTCTTGGTGATAGCTTAACCGCGATACAGGTCGCTCAGATCACGCCTCCAACAGTCGGTGCAGTGGCTGGCGTTGGTGGTAACAAAGTTCAGGCAACTGATGTAGCAGTCAATGGCCTCTCGGTTTACGTCGGCTACAACACTGCTGGTGATACATATAACGGTGCGATCGATGTCATCGATGCGACGAACGTTTTGTCTCTGCAGATTCTTTCGCAGCTCAATCTTCCTGGCGAAGATATCAACGGCCTCGATAAATTTGGTGGGAATCTTTACGCGGTTGGATCGAGTAATGTGACTGAAAAAGGCTTTATCAGAAAAATCGCCTTGAACAGTAACCTACTGACAACTACAACCACAGACCTTCCGCTGACAGGCTTCACCGGAACAGGCGTTGTGGCGAGTGCCAGCAAGATCTATGCAACTTCTGGTGACAATGCAGGTCTCACCACTTTTGATACAGCGACCTTTACTCAATCAAACACCGCTGCCGTGCACGATGCCCGAGCTGTTAAACTCACAGCTGCTGGTCTGCCCATGGTTCTCGGCGGTCAACCCGGTACAATCTCGACAATGACTGCAGCCGGTGCTTTGACCAGTAGCTTTGCTCTCAGCGGCAATGCAACCCCACTCTCCAAATCGAGTCTCTCGGTTGGTCCCGTCTGGTCGGTCGCATCTCTCGGTGAAGGTGGCTTCACTGTGTTCTGTAACGCCTCCGGTGCTGTCATCGCGCATGTCCCGGCGATCACTCTGCCCGGAATTGATCCATCTCGTACCGTAACAAACTCAGTTACAAGCGTTGGTGGTTTGATCTATACGACGAACGGCGAAGCTGGTGTTAACGTCTACACCCTCCGCGATGTTGCAAGCCTTGCAACCTGCGGTGCCGGTACAGTAAGTCTCGTCGGTAACCTTGATCTTGGTGCTGGATTCTCGCCTAACGGGATCTACTCCAACGGTCTGGTCCTCTACGTTGCATCAGGTCTCGGTGGTTTGAAAGTTATAACCACCGTGTTTACTACCCTGAGTCCCTTGAGTTCGAAACTTTAAGATTACCCAACAGTTCAGGGGAGGGTTGCTTTGCAACTCTCCCCCGTTACGTTTTGACCCCAAAGAGTAAGACCCCCAGAACGTCTGTGTCCTGAGGGCCCAAAAGTGTTTTCACTAAACCAGAGTTGGATACGTCACTGCTTTTCCGAAGAATCGATCTTCTAGAGGCTTTGCGTCTCAGGGAATCTCGGGCTGTTCCTCCTTCAATTCCCTCTCCATCATGTATTTGCAAGGAATCTGCCAGCGGGCTAGTCTTTTGGTTTTTTTTAGACAAAGAAGATTAAGTCGGGATAAATCAGATATTTAGACTAAGCGCATGAAGTTTTGTAACCAGATCTCGTTTGAAACGAATATCCTACTGTCAGCCCGATCTCAGCGGGTCTAAGGACGCTTACTTCCATGAGAGGCTTATATGAAATTCATTCTTGCCATCTTTGCCAGCCTGATCCTCAGTTTTGGAACCCGTGCGCATGCCGCGGCGACGGAGACGGCAACCTTTGCTGCCGGCTGCTTTTGGGGCACCGAAGAGTTCTTTAGAAAGATCCCAGGGGTACTTGAAACCAAGGTGGGCTATATCGGTGGTGCTAAGAAAGCGACCTACAACGAAGTCTCTTCCGGAGGGACGGGACATGCCGAAGCCCTGGAACTCAAATTTGATCCATCGAAGGTGACTTATGAAAAGCTCCTAACCTTTTTCTGGAAGATGCACGACCCTACGACTCTAAACCGTCAGGGTAACGATCAGGGGTCTCAGTACCGCTCGGCTGTCTTCACTCACAGTGCTGCCCAGGCGAAACTGGCGAACGATCTAAAGGCGAAGATTGATGCTTCCAAGGCCTGGAAGAAGCCTTTGGTCACAGAGATCAAAGATGCAGGTATCTTTTATACCGCCGAAGACTATCATCAGAAGTATCTGATCAAAAACCCTGGCGGCTATGACAATCACTATCTACGTGAACTTGACTTCAAATAATCGCGAGCCCCTCCGTGGTCACCCGTAAGGTGACCACTTTCCTGTCGCCCTCTTCGTATTTCCTTCCCTGATGCAAAAAATTTTATAACTCCAGCGCGGGCTTCCGGCGTAAGATATACGCATACAAAACATGCGCCTATCATTTCATGCATCAAGCGAGGAAGTTACTTCATGCTTTCCAAAAAGCTTTGGCTTGCTTTGACTCTCGTGGCTTTCACCAGCCCCTTGGTCAATTCCTGCAAGTCGGTGTCCGGAGACCGTTCCAATCTGGCTTCAGAAGTCTCTCCAAGAACTGAGCTCTTTAGCAGGACTCTCGAGAACGAGGGAACGTACCAAGCCTACTCTCAGCTTTCCAACGGCCTCATTTCCAATGGTCGTTCGGTGAAGTTTCTGATCGACAAGCGTTCTGCGAAACCATCGCTTTACTTCATCAACTCCAACTACGCGGGCAAGTGTAAACACCGGGACGAACAGTGTTCGAAGTACCACTACTACTTCGCCCGCGAACAGCTCGGTATCACCATGGATGGTGAGGAATTCAATAATTCGACTTATTTCACTCAAGATAAAGCATTTGTAGCGGGAACTCTCAGCAGCTATGACCTTGGCGACAAGGGCAAGATCTATGCGATCCAGCTCTTTCCTCAGGATGTGGCAAAGGATAGCATCATTCTCGAAATCGCTCAGATGATGCGTGCCTCGATGAAGATTCCGGGTGTGAAACTCGTGTTCCTGGCAACTGGGAATCAGCAGTCAACCGGCAATATTCTTGGCGAGCTGAACAAGCTCGATATCTCGGTGATGAGTGTGGATCAGGTGCTTGGCTCGAGCCCTTTCATTCCCATGCATCCGGGCGAAGCCTGGGGCTATCTCCGCATCTTTCCAAAGGATCAGGATAATCTTGCTCCAACCGATATCGTGGTCTTTGATGAGCTGCCACTCGATCTTTCCGTTGTTGCCGCTGTCATGACGAAATCTTTTCAGGACACGAATTCTCACATCAACCTCAAGTCCAAAGAGCGCAACACACCGAACATGATTTTGCGCGATGCCGGACCGACGAATCCCACGCTTGCCCCCTTTCTCGATAAACCCGTGCATCTCGTCGTCTCCAAGATGGGCTGGAAGATCGAAGCATCCACTCCTGAAATCGTTCAGGCCAAAGCAGCGGAACGTTACAACCGCGCCTGGCAGAAGATCCTCTGGACTTCGACTCGTACGGTCCTAAGCTATGATTCCATGTGTGTTGGCAAGACTTCGGCTTGTCTTTCTCTTTCCAAAATGTACGGCTCAAAAGCCTCGAACCTCGGCTTTCTCAAAGAGCTCTTTAAAGATCGCAAGGTCGATATGGGAATCATCGAGAAGGGCCAGCCCCGCGTGACCAAGACTCTTGCCTACGACCCAACCCCTATCGGTCTCGGTGTGCCGCTGCAGTTTTACAGCGATATCGTCGAGCTGCCGAGCAACGCGACTCTGAAGCAAAAGATCAACAATTTTGTTGAGAAGGAAATGTCAGGTCAACTGTCGTCGGCCGATCGCTCAACTCTCGCGCTCGATATTCGTGAGACTTTCATGAACGCTGAAATCCCCGCAGCGAATCTCGCCGCCGTGCAAGACGTTATTACTAAGATTGGACCGACAATTCCTGAGTGGAAAGTTCGTTCCAGTGCCAACGCAGAAGATATTGAGAACTTCGATGGTGCAGGTCTTCACGACAGCTACAGTTCGAAACAATCTTCGAAAGATAATCCTGAGCATAGCTGCAAGCTCGTCGTCAGCAATGCCTCGGAGCCGGGGGAATTGACCAAAATGAAGGTCAGTCCAAAGACTTTGTCTTGCGCTATGAAAGGTGTATACGCTTCTCTCTGGAACAAGCGGGCGATCGAAGAACGCAGCTTCGCTCACATCGATCATTCGAGTGTGGCGATGGGTCTTGCCTTGGTTCCAAACTATGACACCGAGTCGCCAATCATCGGCAATTCCGTGGTTGTAACCCGGGTGATTAACAGCGAAGACGTCATGGGCCAGACTCTCTCGATTCAAAAAGACAACAACACAGTCACGAACCCCACACCAGGCACCTGGAGTGAAACAACGATTGCAGCGAGCGCCTCGCCTGACGAGATCTACTCGCTCAGTACTGTGCGTTATGCGAAGCCAACGGCGACGACCCCAGTGCTCACGGGCAATGTCCTGAGCAAAGAGCTGACGCTTGAGATGGTGGCTCTGTCGAGAAAAATTGAACTCGCCTACTGCCGCGCGAACGGCAATTATTACAAAAACGGCTCCTGCAACGATGTTCCTTACGATTCCGAAAAGGGTAAAGCCCTTGATATGGAAATGAAGGTCCTGCAAAACGGGGAATTCATTATCAAGCAGGTTCGGGAATTTAGCGGTAAATAAGATGAAGTGATAAAAAATAGAGCCCGGTTCACTGTCGTGAGCCGGGCTCTTCTTTTGGTTCAGAAATTATTTCTTGGTCATAATCCACTGTTGGTAGCCCACGTTCAGCTGGGAAGCAAACTGCAGATAGCTACCATTGGTCCTAAAATCACCGGCAAGATCCACGACGAGATTATTGACCTTACTCTTCAGGAAATACTTGCCGGCGCTGCCAGTGGATTCAATGGCGAAGAGCTGATGAGCCTCGCCCGAGTACGTTCCCTGTTGAACCGGAGAGCCTATGCTGAGACCATTTTTGCGACCTTCGATTGCTTTATTGCCGGAGGTTGTAATGCGGTAGTAATTGCCTTCGACCCATTCGATTTTAAAGGTTTGATTGGGCTCAGTGGCGTTGCAATCCCAAATCTGCATCTGAAGTCCGTCCCATGTCTGACCATTGGAGACATCGATACAGCGGCCACTGCTGACTCCCTGAAAGGTATAGTTGCCATTGGCAATGGCACCTGTCGGTGCGGGAGTGGGAGTAGGCGTAGGCGTAGGAGTTGGTTGTGTGACCACAGGAGGCGTGACAACCGGGGTCACTACAGGTGGAGTTACGACGGGCGTGGGCACCACAGGCTCGGGCTTAGGCAAAACCGAATCAGGCGTCGGAATTGTTGCTACGGGCGGTATGACTTCGGGCTTACCATCTGTGGCAGCAATCGAATCATCACCACTCTCACCACCGATCGGTTTTGCGTCGGCATTATCGGGTAGGGGAACGGGTGCCCCTTGGTAGTTCATGGCGTCAGGAATTTTTATGGAGGAATCTTGGGAACAGCCCGCAATTAGGATCGTTCCCAGGACAGCTAGGCTGAAGCAAAGCGGACGATGTTTGAGATCAGGTTGCATTTTGTCATCCTCGTTCAGTCGCTCATGATTTTATCGGAATATCTTTGAGACGCCTTGAGGCATAATCAACCCCTGGCCCCTAACTGCCTGAAAGAGACTTGGGTCAGAGACTAAGCGATTGAATCAATTGAGATTATATTTGTTTTGATTTTCTTAATTTGAGGCTCGTTTTGCCTCAATAAGATGTAACTTTCATCGTCACGCTGACGAATGAAGGAACGTAGGCAGCCATCGGCGTCACAGAAATTGAGAAGGGGCTTTTGTTATGTTGCTACTCATCCTTGCTTACCTTGGCGGTATCCTGACTATATTTAGTCCCTGCGTCTTGCCGGTGATTCCCTTTATCTTCTCACGTTCTCATCTTTCCTTTCGTCGTTCCGGACTCCCGACGCTCGTCGGAATGGGTTTGAGCTTCACTCTCTTCGCTGTCCTATCAGCAGCGGGTGGCAGTTGGGTCATCCAGGCAAACGCTTCAGGCCGGATCGTTGCCATGGTCGTTTTCGGCGTTCTGGGTCTGACTTTGCTCTTTCCCAGTTTCTCAGCCAAGGTCATGCAGCCTTTTGTGAGACTCGGAGGAAGCCTTCAGAACCGCGCGTCGAAATCCGAAGGCATCGGTTCGTCGCTTCTTATCGGAGCGTCTGTGGGCCTTCTTTGGGCGCCCTGTGCAGGTCCTATTCTCGGGTTGGTACTCGCCGGGGCTGCGGTTAGCGGATTCAGTCAAAATAGTTTTGCCCTGCTCGGCGCATTTGCCCTGGGGGCAGCGACGTCTCTCGCTATCGCCATCCTTGCCAGTGCCCGCGTGATCACGGCTTTGAAAAAGGGTTTCGGCGCTGAAGAGTGGATTAAAAAGGTCCTCGGAGTCCTTGTGCTCATCTCCGTCACCGCCATTGCCTTCGGTCTCGATACCAAATTTCTGGCGAAGCTCTCCTATCTCAACACCAATTCCATTGAGCAGTCTCTCCTGTCTCAAGCTGAGATCGGCCGTAAAAATTCTGACAGCAATAATTTGAAGGATGAAGGCCCTATGCCTTCGCTTGAAGGGGCCGTGACTTGGTTGAATTCCCAGCCACTGACAAAAGAATCTCTGAAAGGCAAAGTTGTCCTCGTCGATTTCTGGACCTACTCCTGTATCAATTGTCTTAGGACATTGCCTTATCTCAAAGCCTGGTCAGAAAAATATGGGAGTCAGGGCCTGGTAATTATCGGAGTGCATTCCCCCGAATTCGCTTTTGAGAAGGTAACGAAGAATGTCAGCGACGCGGCAAAGGATCTTGGCCTCAATTATCCCATTGCTGTCGACAGCGACATGAAGATTTGGACTTCCTTTAAAAACGAGTACTGGCCGGCCCACTACTTTGTCGATGCCAAAGGTCAGGTGCGTTACCATCACTTTGGTGAAGGCAAATACGAAGAATCGGAAAAGGTCATCCGCGAGCTTTTGAAAGAGGCGAATCCAGATCTGCAATTCTCGGACGAAGTTGTGAGCAGCTCGGCCACGGGTAAGGGCGTGGAACAGGCCGCCGGTTCGCAAAAAGATATTGCCAACCCTGAAACCTACCTCGGCTACCATCGCCAGGATCACTTTGTTTCGGCCTATGAGCTCGAGCGGGACAGCGATTATGATTATGATTTTGAAGATGCCCTCCTTATCAAGGAATGGGGTCTTAAAGGCAAATGGAACGTCAGCTCGGAAATGATCACAAATAGCAGCAAGGGCGCAGTCTTGGCTTTACGCTTCAAGGCTAGGGATCTCCATCTGGTACTCGGGTCCAAAGATGGCAAGCCGATTCGCTTCAAAGTGAAGATCGATGGCAAGGAGCCGGGCGCTATGCATGGCCAGGATATTGATGCCAAGGGTAACGGGACGATAGGGACGGAACGCCTTTATCAACTGATAAGAAAAGACAACGCTGACGGCGAGCAGGTTTTTGAAATTGAATTCCTGGAGCCCGGTGCGAATGCCTTCGCGTTCACCTTTGGTTGATGAATAAGTGAGTGCGTTCCACAAGAATCACGTATTTTTGCTGACCCGCTGGACGTCTTGTTCAGCGGGTTTTTCTTTGAAAATTGCGTGAGCTTGTGCAAACATCGCAGCTCCAACGCTCAAACCCAGGAGATTCTTATGATGAAGTTTGTTTTGAAGTCCATGGTTTCGTTAACGTTGTTGTCGGGCTTGGCTCAAGCTGAGACTGTCACAAAAAACTTCGATACACCTCAAGTCAAAAAGCTCGTTGTCAGCAATGGCTCAGGAAAAGTAACCATTTCTACGTCCCCGTCCGGCAAATCAATGGCTGCGGCGGATAAGATCAAAGTTGATGAGACTTGCGTCATCGTCATGGAACAGGAAGGCACAACACTCAAAGTGTCGACTGAAGCCAAGGGCTTGATCAAAAAAGAATGTGAAGTGAATTTTGATATCCAAGTCCCACAGCTGGTGGATCTCGATATTAAAATGGGTTCCGGTAAGGCCACTGTGAAAGACACTAAAGGGAAGCTCAATTACCGTACGGGTAGCGGAAGTCTCGATTTTATGGGTGAAGCGACTGAGGTGAATGGCGCGGCCGGCAGTGCTGATGTCACGATCAAAGGTCTTGTAGGCAATGGTGATTTGAAGTCAGGAAGCGGCGATATAAATGTAACCTATACCCAGGTACCGACGGCTGCGAAGCTCGACATCAAGAGCGGCAGTGGTGATGCAACCGTTTCGCTTCCAGAGGCCAGTAAGCTCAAGGTTAGTCAGAAGAGTGGATCAGGCAAGCTTTCGAATGCCTTTGCCACGGCCGCGGATGCTGGCATTACGATCGATTCCAAGTCGGGAAGCGGCGACCTCAATATTATCAAGAATTGACGCTTAAAGGCCTTCAGGCGACTTTAGGCCTTTAGATTCCCGAAGCAGCATGAAGAAGTGATCGGGTCTTACGACCTCATAGTCAGCACCAAGAGATTCTTTCACTTTAAGAAAAGTTGAGGGAGTCACATCGGTCCAGGGTTGAGCTTGGATCATGAGAAAACGAGGCTCATTTCTCGACCAGCCCTGCGATCCGTTCTTAATGTGATCCATCATTGCCTGCGCGTTTGTACAGTAGTTACAGGCGAGCGCCATGCTCGGCAGTTGGTTTGGAAAAATCGTCAGTCCGCCGCCAGTATTTTGCGACGTCAATCCTAGGAGAGACGTAGCTTCCTCACCATAAAGTTTGCCTGAGTCGGCACCCGTTGCTCCAATGATCGTATTCCAGATGGTGATGACCTTAAATCCGGCTTTACGATTATAGACATCGGTCTGCTGGACGAAGCTTTTCAGAGCGTCTTTATTCTTCCAGTAATTCGGGTAAACATATCCCAATCCCGAAGGTCCCGAAATGAGATTGTCGGCATCTGTGGCGGTTTTGTAATAGTAGCCCAATGCACCAGGCATCGCATCGACTGTAGTCGGAGACAACGTCCAACCCATCGGAACCTTGCCGCGATCCGGGTTGTTCCAGAGCTTTCTCATCAGGTGTTCGATGTACTGAAGATTATCCCCATCACTCAAGATGAAACCCACATAGATCTTGTTCTGCAGCTTAGGTTTAGTAGGGATTTTTTTAATCGTGAAATCACGCGGCATCCCGCTGTGAAAGGTCAGGTTGCTTGAGAAGTCACTCGCGATCGTCATGATTCCATATTCCGAAGCACGAATGATGCCTTCCTCTTCGCTTGGCCACCAGCCGAGATAGGGAGCGCCTTTTTCCATTCCGCCCAGAAAGGAATTGAGAAGTTTACTTTCCGCTTCGTTCATCGGATCGAGATAAAAGGTCGCGAGACCAGTCGCGACCGCATACTCGCGCAGCGAGGCCAGGACGCCTTGCGGGCTGATGCCAATGACGAGGCGATGGCTCAAGTTCGGCCAGACTTTATCGAACATGTACTGATAGACTTCGATCTTGTTTGCAAATTTGCCACGATAGGATTCTATAATCGGCAGATTATAAGGCTCTTTGCCAAGAATCTCCGCCAGTGCTGGTGAAGCGATGAGTCCACGTTTGGAGAGTGCAACCGTCGTGGCAAGATTTAAACTGTCGGGAACGTCCGGATCATAGACTATGAGCCCTTTGACTTCTTTTTTGTATTTGCTGATAAGGGTCCATTTGTCTTTGACTTCTGTGTAAGAGATATTAAAGGATTTTAGCCAGGTGAAAGCACCTTCCGCGAACGCATCGCCTTCGTAGGAGAAGAGCCTGGGTTCCTGACGGTTCACGAGGCCTTTCAGCGAAGCAAAGAGCGCGAGCTCTTCAGTGGATTGATTGCGTTTAATGGCGACGGATTCAACTTTGATCGTAGTCTTGTTGCTAAAGAACACCCTTGTTTCAAACTTGTCATCATATTTTGCTACTGGAAAATCAACGCGGAAGGATTTGTAATCGTTCGCAACTGGCAAATCCTTTGCGGCAATTTTCTTTTCTCCGAGCATCTTTCCGGTCGTCGAGTTGTAGACGTCCACGACGGCAACGATATCATCGGCACCCGTATCGCCCAATCGCTTGAGACGAAACTCCGCTTCGTTGCCGCCAATCGGGAGATGATTGATATTGGGGCCGAAGACCATGTGACCTTCGCCGTCGCCTTTGTTTGCCGACCAGCTGTCTGCATCGGCGCGGCCAATTTTATGTTGAAAGGCAGCCGTCTTCACATCGAGTTTAAGAGCTTCATCACGGAGGATAAAGTGGTCCTGCATCGCAGCGGGTTTTGGAAAACTTGGAAGGACTTGCCCCTGCGGCCAGGTAAGGGCCTGGAAGGCTTTGGGTTCCGCTGCGGTATCATCTTGCACCGGAGTGGAGCCGCTATCATCCTGCACGGTTTCGTCGTCTTGGCTAATATCGTCGTCGCCACTAACCGGGGTGGTGCCGCCTGGCATTGAGTCGTCGTCGCCTGTCGAGCGGTTGTTGTTGAAGGCTATTTTTTCCGGGGCTTTGTTACAGGCCATGACTGTGGATAAGATGACAAGCGAGCTGATCGAAAGAAATACGCGCATTGATTTTCTCCAGTACGCTTGTAGTCATGTCCTGTTCCTTCTTTTTCGGCATTTTCCAGGGAATATTTAATATTTACTTAAAGTATTTATTATCGTAATTACAGATTGTTATAGGTAAATCTCAGATTTTCGACCGGGTGCTTTTGATTAACATTGTGAATGTTCTGTGAACAAGTGGAATATTCCGCTATTTTCCTCTTTTTGGGACAAGTGAATGAGTCTTAGTTCAAAGAGAAAACTCAAAGCGAAAGATGCTCAGCGATTTGTAAATGCTGAGCCATCCCTTTTTCGTGAGCTGGCGATTGTCATCTGCGAGAGCGGAGTTCTGCCCGAGAAAGAACTTCATGAGTGTTGGCAAATGGCCTCGGCCGTCCATCAGGCTTTTCCGAAAGCTCTGCATTTTGCGGATCTCGCCGCTGGCCACGGTCTCCTCTCGTGGATCCTTGTTTTGCTGGCAAGGACTGGCGAGGAGTCATTGCCGCGAACGGCAGTAGCGGTAGACATCACTCGTCCAAAGTCGGCGGAGATTCTGGCAAAGAGTCTCAAAGCACGATGGCCCGAGCTCGAAGAGTCTGTGCATTATGTGGAGGGCAGCATTGATGCTGTCTTTGCCAAGAATGGGCCGGAAACAGTTTTTGTTGCGATTCACGCCTGCGGAAGTCTCACCGATCGTGTGCTCATGGCTGCCATCGCCTCTCAGAGTCCGCTCGTTGTTATGCCTTGCTGTCATTCTCTTTCGGGGCAGATGCCGACTCTATCGATGCTTGGTCAAGCATCGGGTCTTGATCCTTCCATGATCGACGGGCAGGCGACAGCAATCGATCAATTTCGAATATCTACGACTTTTTTCGGATTTGAAGGCGCTTTGCGACGCTGGAACATTCACCACTTCGGTATGGGAGCACAGTCGCTATGTGGATCCCTCGACAGAAGATCTAAGTGTAACCTATCGCTTTGAGATGAAGAGTTCTGAGCTTGCCATCAGCAAAGAGGACGGGCTTTCGCTTCGCAAGCAAATTTGTGCGGCCGTCGCCGGTAGGTATCGACTTAGAGTTTAATATGCGAATAACTGAAAGCTAAGAATTAAAGCGGATGGTAAACACAACGAAAGCCTATGTAAGGTTCTGCTGCATTTGCGTCTTTGTCTATCTTTAGATTATAGACCCCTGATCGGTAGGAATCACCCCAAGCGTCGCCTCTCCGGGTGTAGCCATTGCTACCATTCGAACTGGGGTTGTAGATACCCACTCCATTTACCGCGGAAACCCAAGCATCGTTCCAATAGGGTTTTAAAGCGTTGTTCGGAGCTATTTCGCTAAAGGGAAGTGCGGTGAAGTCCGCGTTCACTGTATTGAATTCGAGATCTCCGGCACCAGGCCCTGGATCCGAAGAGCGATAAGGCTTGTGGTTGTTGTCGCTGATAATAAGAGTTGTCCATTCGGAAACGTTTCCGGCTAAATCCCAGATGACGTTGCCATTATTTAAAACGTGCGTTCTCTTCTGCAGTGGATCTTGAGAAGCTGGACCAAGAGGCGTGCAATCATTTTGAACGAAAGCCAGATTATCGTCATTTGATGCAGCGCAGGCGTTGTAGGGGTCATTATCAGAGTGCCCGATATTAAGGGATCCCGTACCAACCGTTCCTGATGACCAGTTTCCGGGAGTGCTCGTGATATTGCCGGCAATCGTCAACCACTCGTGATTAGAGATCAAGTCGTAGTTCGACCCGAGGGATTGGCAGGCAGCTCTTGAATTAGGCTGATTGATCAGGGTCCAGGGGGTAAAGAGTGGACGTGAGTTTGGGATGCCTGTCGCATTGCTTGCTTCGTATTTCATTACGCAAAAATCTTGTGTGTTGTAATCGCTATCGCCGGGTACGGCAACCCAAGTTCCGCCGGCTAGACCGGAGCAGAGCGAGGTGTAATTCGTATTGCCCGTTGAGGTCGACGAATAGTAGAGGTTTGTATCGTAGCTATAGACTTTGTAGTAGTAGGTCGCCCCTGCTGTAACGGGTGTGTGAGTGAAGGTCGTCCCCGATCCCGCGTACACGATGGTATCGACGCCCTGTGCGCCTGCAGTATAGGCTATGTTGCGAGTGGGTACGAAGGTTGGTGCCGTTCCGATTCTTGCAACGACGAGATAGCCTGACATTCCCATATTTGTCCAATTTAGGACTACGCGATCAGGGCTATTGTTAAACGATGAAGCCACCGATGTCGGCGGTAGGGGAAGGTTCGTTGGCATCGTTCCTGTGATAGAGAGATTCTCAAAGGTAACACCAGAGCGAATGTTCGCTGCAATAAGATCACTGTCCCCGGCTGCCACGTGTTTTGTACCAAGGCTGTCCCAGAATTCAAAATTTCCCGCTGAGCGTAAAAGACTAGGAAAGGTCGCTGCGTTCAGAGCAGAGGATGCTCCTGCTGTCGATAGGTCCATTGTGCGAAAAGTCGAGGTGGCGAGACAACCTGTTTGATTGGCGCCAGTACAAGGAGGGCTGCCTTGGGGCGATGCTCCAGTTACCCCTGCTAGAGTCTGACCGGCGATGATTTTCGTATCGGCTCCTATGAGCAATGCGGCTGAAAAGGTCGGACCGATGACGACACAACCGTTCGCACCGTCGATCGAACAGTCGTCTAGTGTTCCTGAAACACCAGCAATGGATGTGCCGCTACGAATTCTCTGGGATTGAGCTATTAATGCAGCTCGGCTCACGGATGGGAAAGCGTTATTCGTTACGCAAGAGGTTTGACCGTCTCCTTCACAGAATGCGGCGCCACTTGCACAGTTTCGGGTTCCAGATCGGAGGTGGCCCAAGGCATCTCGATAGGTGATGTCGGAACAGATGACGGCGGAGTCGACTTCCATGATCGGTAATTGAGAGCTGTTGCCTTCTACAAGAGCAATAGTGCCGACAGGGACATTATCCCTTGTGAAAAAAGCGGCGCCTGCATCCCCTTCAGAAATCGTCTCTGGCATAACAAAACTTGCAGCAGTCGAGGATGCGATGCTTAAAGGCACGACCTTCCCGCCGATGCGAACAAACATTCCAGACTGAAGATTGATGCCGACGACCTTCACAACATCGCCTTGAGATGCTTTTAATTGATTCAGTGCGAATACGGACGGCTCACCGGTCGACTCTTTCTGGAAATTGCCCATTACCGTAAGTCCTGGCCTGCAGGCCACCAACAAATGGAAAATGAGAATTAGCGTCCAGAATTTCATGAGATATCTCCGAGTTTAGGAGAATATCGGACTGTGTGAGCTGTTTCTAAAGG
>SEDW01000520.1 GCA_004193325.1 Pseudomonadota bacterium
AAGCAAGAGGATTTTGAGGCGAGCCTGATCACAATCCTTGGTACCGACCATTGGGGGATGTCGTTCCCCGTTGCACTTGAGAGCGAAAACAAAGAGATCAGTCCTTTCCCGAGGGAAGTGCTGGTCAAAAGCCTCGGTGCTTTCCTCGCTCAGGATCTTAATAAATAATTCGAAAACGTCTTTATGGAGAATATTCTATGGCAACAATCAGTGAACCTGTCCGGCATCGAGTCGAAGGGAAATCTTATCCCGAAGCGAAGAGTCCCTTAAAACTTGCGAAAAAAGATTGGATCGAGATCGCCAAACGCGTCTGGAAAGAGATCGATGACGATGACATCGGTATGGTGGCTGCGGCGACAGCCTACTACGCGCTCTTCGCGATATTTCCACTCCTCATTGCAACGGTATCGCTCTACGGATACTTCTCTGATCCGGTCGAGCTAGAAAGCCAGATCAATGCGATCTCGCGCGTAATTCCATCGGACGCTGCGAAAGTGATCTCCGACCAGCTACACGCTATCGTGAGCAATCCCAACGCGGCGCTTGGATTTGGTGCAGTTGTGAGTATCGCTATCGCGCTATGGACAGCTTCGTCTGGGACCAAGTCGATCATGAAGGCCTTGAATATCGTCTACGATGAACCCGAGAAACGTGGCTTCATCAAACTCAATCTCTACTCCCTCGGTCTCACCCTGGGTGCAGTGGTTGCAATTATGCTCGCGGTCGGCGTGATTGTGGTCTTGCCCATAGTCATGGACTTCATTGGTATTGGATCCTTTGCCAATGACGTTCTTCTTGTTGTTCGCTGGCCGTTCCTTGCGGCGCTCTTTGCTTTTGGCATCGCAGTGATCAACCGCTTCGGACCTTCTCGTAAATCAGCCAAGTGGCGCTGGGTGTCAGTCGGAGCAATTCTCGGCACATTGATGATTCTCATCGCATCTGCTGGCTTTGCCTTCTATGTGAAAAAGTTCGGGAGCTACAACGCGACCTACGGCAGTCTCTCTGGTGTGGTGATTCTCTTGCTCTGGTTCTATCTCGTGTCCTATGCGGTACTCCTGAGTGCCGAAGTAAACGCGGAGATGGAGCATCAGACGCTCGCTGACTCAACCGTTGGTCCCGACAAGCCCATGGGGCAACGTGGAGCGCTGAAGGCCGATAGTGTGCCTTCGATGGATGTTCCGCCAGTGGATCCGGCCGACGCCAAATAATCATTATTGAGTATCAAAAACGGCGAGGAGCATGAGCTTCTCGCCGTTTGTCATTAGACTGTTCTATTAGTGTGCGACCGCGTGATTCTCAGCTGGAATACGAAGAATCTGGCCCGGGAAAATCTCGTCCGGATCTTTCAGCATAGGGCGGTTAGCTTCGAAGATCTCTGGATAACGGTTAGCGTTTCCAAGCTGCTCTTTAGCAATCTTCGAGAGAGTGTCGCCCTTTTTAACGGCCACCATTTTTGCTGGCTGAGCAATGGTATTTGCAGTCGCTGGCTGAGCCGCCGGAGCGCTGGCAGTTACGCTTGCACCTTGGGGATTAATCAGTGGGGTTGGGGTCGCAGGCACGACTTTCAGAGCGTCGTCGTTAACTTTTTCAACGCCGCGGTGATTGCCGACGATGAGACGAGCGAGCTCGGAGTCCTTGATGCTGCCGGCAGTGCCGCCGATCGTCGCAAGGCCTTTGTCGAGCTTAAGGGTGAAGTCTTTGAGATTGAGCGAAGACTTTTGCACCGTACTTAAGATCTCGGCTTCCAGTTTGTCTTCCTTGGCATCTTTGTTTCCGAAGCCAATGTCTTTGATAAAATCGAAGAGTCCCATTGCACATCCTCCTGATGTTCGTTTGGTTATCCGTCTTTTTTCCTCCTTTGCTCACTGCATAGCAAGCTGCGTATCCCTCGTCTCAAGGGTAAGGCGCTGATATTAAGAAGGATTGAGGGGAATTGGCAAGAATGGAAAGGAAAAGTCTTAAATTTTGGTCTTAGGCAGTTGAGCCATGTAGGCCTGAACCTGATCACGCGTGACGAGCAAGGCATCATTGAGCTGATCGCCAACGACTCGGCAAGTGCCGACATCTTTATCTTGGGCAGCTGCTTCGATCTGATGGCATAGATCGATCATATACTTGGCACCGATGCCGGAGCAGACACCCCGAAGGCGGAAGCTGAAATTCTTAATGCCCTTGAGATCCGCTTTGCCAAGAGCCTTATTGAGCTCTTGAACACAGTTCGGCGCTTCTCGGAGAAAGAGAATACTGATCTCTGACATAAATTTTTGAATATCTCCGCCTGGCGCGACGATTTCCAAGTTCTTCAAATATTCCAAATCAAGGAGGTAGTTCAATTTGGTGAAGAGATGCTTTTTCTCGGGTGGTGACTGATCGTCCATCTTGAACTCCTATGTGAAATGGTTTTTGTATAAAAATCTTAAGCTGTGACGTCGAGCGTTGCCTTGCCTTCGTCGATCAGCCATTTATTAAGTATCTTTTCTAAAGACTTAGGTTCGATAGGCTTACTAACGTAGTCGTTCATTCCTATCGCCAGACAGCGCTCTTTATCACCCTTCATCGCGCTCGCAGTCATCGCCACGATCCAAATATCAGGGTTCGGAATGGTTTTGCTGATGCGTACTTCGCGAGTCGCTTCGAAGCCATCCATCTCCGGCATGTGACAATCCATAAGGATTAGGTCGTAGTCGCCGTTGTGAAGTGCATCTATGACTTCTTTGCCGTTGGCGACTGCATGAGCGAAGTGTCCTAATTTCTCGACCATACGTAATGCTACTATTTGATTGATTTGTACATCTTCCGCAATAAGAATCCGACAGCGTTTGGCGACACGAGGTTTTTCTTCGCTTACGGTCAAGGGTAAGGTCTTGACTTCAGCCGTCTTAAATTTAGCGGTAAACCAGAAAGTCGAGCCCTGACCGAGTTCACTTTCGACACCGATTTTGCCGGACATCCGTTCGACCAAGTGCCGGCTAATCGAGAGACCCAGACCGGTTCCGCCGTATTTTCGAGTCGTTGAGCTATCGGCTTGGGAGAAGGCCTGAAAGAGCTTCTCCTTGGCTTCGGCTGAGATGCC
>SEDW01000521.1 GCA_004193325.1 Pseudomonadota bacterium
TTCACAAGAAAGGCCTTGCGGGCCGCATCGGCGTTCGCTTCTTCTTCATACCAGTAACTGATGAGGAGATAGGAACAGAGACCCACGCCTTCCCAACCGAAGAAGAGGAAGAGGAGGTTATCGCTCAAGACGAGGAGCAGCATCGCAAAACAAAAGAGGTTCAGGTAGGCGAAGAATCGCGCCACGCCCTTTTCATGCGACATGTAAGAGATTGAATAAAAGTGAATCAAGGTACCGATACCCGTGATGATCAAAGTCATCAAAGAGCTCAGACGGTCGATCTTGAGATTGAGAGTGACCGAAAGGTTACCAAAATCGATCCAGTTAAAACCCTGAGTCTGAAGCGCAGTAGCCTCACCACCCAACGTCATAAACGCCATCACAGAGACGACAAAGGCGATCGCCATCGCGAGCGTGGCAATGCCGCCGGAGATCGCGGGTTTGGTCTTGCCAATTCCTCCAGAGACGAGAGGAATGACGACACCATTCAACAAAAAACCGATCAGGGGCAGCATCAGAATCCAGAAAGGCAGATCCGAAACAACAGCAAGATTCATTTTTTCAGCTCCTCAAGACCGTTGTACGATCCGTCTTGATACTACCAAAGCTTCGATAAACGTTGATAAGGATCGAAAGACCCACAGCGGATTCCGCAGCGGCAATCGTGATGATGAAGAAGACCTGCACCTGACCGTTCAGCTGCGAGAGTTCGCGAGCGAAGGTCACGAAAGAGAGATTCACCGCATTCAGCATGAGCTCGACGCCCATAAGCATGACGATGGTGTTTCTTCTCAGGATCAAAGCCAAGAGGCCCATCGAGAAGAGATACGCGGAAAGGATATGAAGAAGCGTTCCGGTAGTCATGGCTTAATCCACCTTTCTCTTGGCAAGGACGAGCGCACTGGCGATCGCGACGAGAAGCAAGAGGGAGATAAATTCAAATTGAATATAGGACTGCGAAAAGAGTGTTGCCGACACAGCGACGACGTTGCCGCCGGCCTCGCGAACGGCTTCGAGTGTCCAAAGACCGGAGACCGGTCCACTTTTCTCAGCGGCCCAGTCCATGTAGACATAACTCATGCCGCCGAGAATCCCGAGAGCGAAAAGGCCGGCGACTACGGTCTGCCAGCTCTTAAACTTAATCTCGTTATGCTCATCGTTCATGTTGAGGAGCATGATAGAGAAGACGAAGAGGACCATGATCGCACCGGCATAAACGATCGCCTGCAGAGCTGCTACAAAATGCGCTCCACTCACGCCGTAAACCGCCGCGAGAGCGACCATCATAATAACGAGCGAAAAGGCACTCGAGATCGGGCTGCGGGAAAACACAGTCAGCGTCGCAAGGATTGCCACGACCAAAGCCAGTATTGCTACAACGGGTTCAACCACGACCTTTTACCTCGCGTTTCAAATGGTCGAGGTCATAAACCGCAGTCTCGCGATTCAGAGTCGCCAATTCGTAGTTCCGCGAGAGCTTGATCGCATCCTTCGGACAGGCTTCTTCACAGAAACCGCAGAAGCAGCAACGCAGCGCATCGATATCGAAACTTACCGGACGTTTTTCTTTCTTCACGCCGTAGGGGTTTTCTTCCGGCGGCCGCTCACCCGCGACGATAGTAATACAATCGGCTGGACAAACGGTCTGACAGAGATAACAGGCGGTGCAGTTCTCGGTCTTCGCAGGGTCGACTGAGATAAAGTGCTCGCCGCGGAAACGCTGCGAGTACTCACGTTTTTCTTCCGGATAATTGATGGTCGTCGACTGACCAAGAAACAGCGTCTTGTAGAACTGTTTCAGAGTCACTTTCAAACCGATCAAAAGGGCCGGGATATAGTACTTATCGAGGCGGCCCTCTTTGTATGTAACGATTTTGGTCATACGGTCATACCCCTATCACGGCGATGAGAATGGCTACGAACAAGAGGTTGACCAGTGCGATTGGGAAAAGGATTTTCCAACCAAGGTGCATCAACTGATCGTAACGGAAACGAGGCATCGTCCAGCGAACCCACACGAAGAAGAACATCATAAAGCCAACTTTAATCATGAAGCTGACGATCTGAAAGACAGCCGTGAGGTTTTGGAACATGTCAGCACTTAGACTCGTCTGGAAGAAGGACAGAATCCAGCCCATTCCAGGAAAGAGTGCATAGCCGCCGAAGAAAATTGTGATGTAGAGCGAAGACGCCATGAGCATCGCAACATATTCAGCGAAGAAGAACGTCGCAAAGTTACTCGCGCCGTACTCCAAGTGATAACCGGCAACCAGTTCCGACTCCCCTTCTGGCAAGTCGAAGGGCAAACGGTTAGTCTCAGCGAAGATGGAGATGAGGAAGATGAGACAGGCCAGCGGATTCAGAAACACGCCCCAACGTGGCAAAAAGCCAAGGAGTGGTTGATCCTGGTAGGCGACCATTTCATTGAGGTTGAGCGTACCGTAGACGAGCAGCATCGAAACAAGGGCGAGGCCCAAGGCGATTTCGTAACTGACCATCTGACTCGAGCCGCGAAGCGATCCGAGCATCGAGTACTTATTGTTTGAAGACCAGCCGGCAAGCATGATCGGGTAGACTTCAAGACCGGCAAAGACCAAAACCGCGAGAACACCCATATCGAGCTGAGCGATTTGGAGGTCGACCCGATGATCGCCGATGATGAAGAACGAACCGAAGGGAATCGCAGCAAACGCCGCCACCGGAGCAATCGCTGCGATGATGGGCGCCAACTGATAATAAAATCTCGAAGCGGCTGCCGGAATGAAAGCTTCCTTGGAGAGGAGCTTAATCACATCCGCGACGGGCTGCATCAATCCGAAGAGGCCAACCCGGTTTGGACCAACACGAGCCTGCATCCAGGCCGCACCACGGCGTTCGAACCAGACCATGATAGGCACAACACTAAAGGCCGTGCCGAGCACGAAGGCGATTTTTGCAGCGAGAGCGATCCAATCAAATAGTGTCACGGACGACCTCACGCACAGGAGTACTCGACTTCAGCTTCATGCCATCCAAAACTTTACGAACCGAAGCGCTGGCGCCAGGGCCCTTCACAACAGTTTCAAAGCTCTG
>SEDW01000039.1 GCA_004193325.1 Pseudomonadota bacterium
CCGAGGAGCTGATAGTAGGCGCCTTGCTCTTTAGCTTCGATGAGCATGACGCGCGCTTCCATCGCATTGACGATATCTTTGAACGGAAGATCGATATCTTCTCTTTGAAACAGATTTTGAGTGTAAGCGATTCCCAGGAGAGAATTCTTCAGGACAACGGTAAAAATATCGCTCGCCATGGTCATGTCGTCTGAGGTATCGCCGAGGTCGATCAAGACTTGGACGAAGCGGGACGAACGTTCATGATCCCCTTCTTTTTCCGACAGAAGGAGAGCACGTGTGGTGACATCGATCAGCATGCGGGGATCGTCAAGTTTTTGCACGAGACGAATGATCTCGTCGTAGACTTCCGTTTCGTCTTTGATAAGTTCGAGAGCACGGGTAATACGTTCCGCTGCAAGATCGAGACGCTGCATATGCTCGAGCCAGATCGCTGCGATCTTGATCTCGAGAAAGAGACGCTGTTCGCCAGCACCCTCTTCGATCAATTCCGAAGTCTCGACCAGAACGTGCGCTGCATCGTGCGGCCTTTGCAATTGAATCAAAAGATCGGCCGCAAGCAGCGCGTAACGCACCTGCGAACGATTGGTATGCCAGCTCTTAAGCGCCCACTGGGAGGCGTCCGATGGATCGATTCTTTGTTTGATTTCTGCCAGGCGATAATAGATCGCAGCGCGTGTGCGTGGCGGCACTTCGCAGGCAAGAAGACGATCCATGTAAGCTTCTTCAGCCGATGGATCATCGATATCGCGCATGAGGCGAATGAGTTTGACGAGAATTCTTGGGATTTCGCCGCGGGCGTGAAGCACGCGTTCATAGCAGCTCACAGCACGCTGATCGTCTTTTTGATTCCAGGCATCACCGAGCATTTCCGGGAGGGTGAGACTGGTAATGTCGAGGCTATCGAAGTCGACGATAGCCGCTCCGAGACTGCTGCCGAGTTTGGACAGGTTCTCGAGCAGGACATCGGCATTCACCGATTCAAGGCCATAGCGGACCCATAGAGATAAGGTCATCATATTCGATGGATCGAATTTCGCCATTAAGTCGAGGTATTTTTGCTCAAATTCGATGCCAGCCCAAAGGGTGAGGAAGGCCCAGCGGCGGATGAGATAGAGGGATTGCGGGTTCTTATCGAGATAATCCTTACACTGCCGGATGGCAGCCGGAAAATCTTCGAGGAGAATGAGTTCATCAAGACGTTGAAAGCGTCTTGCGACTTCTTTTTGTTCGAGGATCTCCATAGGCGGCACGAGGAGTTCCGGAGTTTCCTCGCCATGGCTCCAGCTGATGCGCCAGTCTTTTTTCTCAAAACTCAGTTTCGTCTGGCTGAAGCTTCCCGCCTCCCCGCTCTTACCCATGACCAGAGTTTGGACGCTCTCTGAGAATCCGCAAAAATTTATCAGGGTACTGCGCAACTCGTCGCTCTTGAGAGTGAGGAGATAAGCGTTGAAATTTGTTTTATTTGATAGAGCGGTCCCAAAGAGAGCTTGATTCAGGAGCTTAGGGAGTTCGATAAAGAGAGGGCCTGGGGTATGGCCGATGAAACTGTGTTTGGTCATGAACAAAGAAATCTGACCTACAGCTTGAATAACAGAAAGATGCAAGGCCGCGAGCCCATGCGAAAGCTCGTGAGTGATGGCTTCATCGCTCTCGATCAGACGACTTTGATCCGCGTCCATGTCGCGATCCAAAAATTCGATGAGCAGCCAGAAGCCACCCTTCTTGTCGTCTTCCAAAGCGACCTTACGGAAGGCCGGAAAGCGCTCTTTTAGCTGTTCTTCAAAATTCTGCAGAAATAGCTCAGCATTCAAACGAATTGCGAAGCGTTCCTGATGCAGGTCACCGGCTCGGTCCTCAATTTCCCAGTCGAGGATTTGCCATGGCAACTCCTGTCTGTTCGCGCCCTTAGCGCTTAGAGGTTCGAATCGGAAGCGGTTGCCTTCGCGAGTTGCGAAGCCGTTCGATTCGAGGTCGGAGATCAGATTTTGTAGATTTCTTGCTGTCATGGGATCGACCCTTATCGTCTCGGATCCTGAACTTGGAGATGATGACTGAGACGGATTTGAATCTCGCCTTCATCCCTGAACAATCTTTTCGGTACAATAGAAAGGATGTTTACGATTTTAATCATTCGCCGCCTCGTGGTGGCAGTGGGGTTCAGCCATGGATATCCTCTCGAGCTTTACACGTAAATCCCAGGCCCTTAACCAGGAAAACCTGGAACCTATCGTAAAAAAGCTACAAAGTTCGATTTATTCCATGCTATTACGCGAATCAGATCCGCGGGCTGTGAGTCCCGCCCTCGTGCGCAGCGCCTGCTTTGATCTCAGCTATCTCCTCGTTCGCCATCGTCAGTGGCATCATGCCGAACTTCTACCCGAGTTGGCGATTGATTTTCTTAACAGTGAATATGCAATTGCAGGCTCGATCAGTGCGCAGATCGTGGAATCCGCGCTGGATATTCTCCATAGCTATACCCCCCGCGAACTCGATTGGTCCGCCGAACAATATGAAGAGGAGTTTTTGGAACACCTCATCATCTGCTCGCTCATTTCCTCGGATGAGGACAGTCTTGAGATCGACCTTGGCTTCGGCCGCAATGTTTTGAATCTGCTGAAGAGCGCGTTAGCTTTGGATGATGCGGGAGATGTCTTTCAGTTTGCGCCGGAGGTCACTCAGCAGCTGCACAAAATCATGCGGAGAATCTTCGACGAACTCGAAGAGTCGCCGGCTAACATGGATCTTTATCGCTTGAAGAATATGCTGCAGCGCGATGCCTCGACAAACAAGAACAAACTCACAAAAGATTATCTCGTCTATCTCAATCAACTCCTCACTGCCTGCTGGCCCAATGGAAAAACAGCAAAACAACTCGAGGAGATCGCCGAGGCCGAACTCTTTTCCGCCGATCTGCGTCTCCTCCAGAGAAACGGCTTGATCTATGAAGAGCCAGGCGCAAGAAAAAATCAGGCAGCCTTGTTCCGCTTAAGTAACAAAGGTTATGAACTGACCTGCATGCAATTCGCCTTTGCTCGCTGGTCGGAGCTTGGAACGGAACTGCACCTTTCTCAGTTGCCCTCCGCTTATCAGTCAACTGTACTGCAAATCCTGGCCAAAGAGTCGGCCCTACAGCTGCAATCCCTCATTGAAAAAGAAGGTCAATTTTTAAGTCCAAATGCATTAAGGTTCGTCATAGAACACCTAAAGCGTAGTGAAGACGAAAAGGTCCTGCTGGAAATCTTCACGAATCTTTTGCATAATCGGGCTCACGCGTGGATACGCGTTGAGATCTGCCAGGCGCTGCCGCTACCAAGCGGTGAACATCTCGCGGGACCCATGCTCGATCAACTTTTAAATGAAGACCCGTCTCCCATGGTTCGAAGTGCTGCTCGCGCTGCCGTACAAAGACAGCGCCGCTTGGCCAACCAGCCCCAGGCCAGAGGCATCGAACAAGGGAGACCTTAGAAAATAAGGATAACCTGATGTTGAAGGGCTTAAGCGAGCAAGAGATTAAAGAACGCAATCTCAATGCTCGTGACATTGAAATTCATCAGCGCCGTATTTTAGGAAGTCTTGCGAAGAAGAAACCGACTTTCATCAAGATCCTTGATACCTGGCGTCTCGACAATCAGGGCATTGTTCCCCGAGAATACATTGACCTTGAAGGCTCAGCGCCCGTGTCGGGTTTTGTGGCTTTCATTCCAGCCGCAGGTGCTGCGAGCCGTTATTTTCAGCCCCTTCAGGGCCTTCGCCAGACTCTCGCCGAAAATCATGCGCCGGCAATCCGTGCCGAGATTGACGATCTTAAAAAGCAAGGGGCCGAAACCTGGCCCTTGCCGCAGGCCCTGACCCAACTCCTTCAGGGTGGGCAAAGTAAATTCACACAAAAAGAAATTGCCGACGCACTCTACGAGATCGATTCTCCTAAGGCGCTCTTACCAGCCCGCAAAGGCGGTCTCAGTTTTCTCAAGAAAAAACGCGACGAGCACGGCAAGATCAAAGGTCTTGAGGCCGAGGTCTATGTTGCGCCTCTGGGCTATTCCCCAAAGTTCGAACAACATCTTGGCCTCGACCGTAAAGCCGATAAAAACCTACTCTTCCTCGAGCAGGGGTCAGAACTCTGCACTCTACGTTTTACCCGCGACGGACTCCCCTATCGCGATGAAGAGCAAAATGTTTCTCTCGTCCCAGCAGGTCACGGTATGCTCGTGCGCCTCTTTCCCACAATCAAAGACCATTATCCTAAAGCACATTCGCTCTTTATCCGTAACATCGACAACGTCATGGACGAGGAAGATGCCTGTCTCGTCGATACTGAACTCTTCCTCCGTCAGCACCAAGAGGTTCTGACGAGCCTTAAGACCATTCGCCAGCATCTTGCCAAGGACGCTTTTGACAAAGCCTCCCAGGCCGCGACTGAGGTCCAGCGCCGTTTCCGTAATGAAAGAAAAGATCAGCCCGCCTGGGTCAAAGCCTCCGAGGATCCTTTCAAGACCCTCTGGATGCTGCTCTTCGGCGTCTTTCACTGTCCGGATGTGCTGGCTCTTGGCCTAAAGGATAAGCTCGGCGAAAAAGCTGCCTTAAAGCAGCTCTTCGATCGCCCCCTCAATGCCCTGGGCCAGGTTCCTAACAATGGCAAAGACGTAGGCGGCAGCCCGGTGCGCGCCGAGCATGAAAATGGTGAGGTCAGTATCTGTCTTGAGCTCCCGCATGCCAGCAGCGAGGACAGAAAAAATTTCCTAGAGAATCCAGCGACGGCCACCCACTTCAACCCCGTGTTCGTGGCGGCTGAAATCCCTGAGGACAATGCGGTCTACGATTTGGAACAGTGCCCTTTTTGGATTCTTGCGGAGAAAAATATTCGCGGCACCCCAGTCGTCTATCACGAGATAGTTCTCTACGAAGTGCTAGGCAATAGTTATACGGCAAACGTGCTCTTCCCCGAGATCCCGAGGCGGCTCTTTCAACCGCACAAGACATTGTTAGACGGTGTTAAGAAATGAAAATCAAAGGGAGAAGCCAGGCTTCTCCCTTTTCCTTATCAGCACCCGCGTTCAGGCCTTCTGTCAAAACTCCTACACCCCGAAGCGCTTATTCCGTCAAGATTTCGACCATTTTCGTTTGAGACCTACCTGGCAAACCCTTACCAAGCAAGGCTTGCCCGTTGAAACCGAACGCGTCCGAAGACAGAATAATTATTAAGAAGAGAAACTTCTGTTGAGGAGCGATTGGAATGAACGCACAAGTCGATAAAGCAGTTTTCAAACAGGCCCTGGTTGAGCTAGGCCACGATCCCGCAAGCTATGAAGGCAAACGTTTGTCTTTCAATGGCATGTGCGAACTCTATGAGCTCGACCCAGACTTTGTTCTGAATGCTATCGACCTTAAAGAAATACCGGCACACTACGACTACTTTAATGACACGATTTGGATGGACGCTCTCGATGCAGCGCACTTCTACTACTGTCACCTCAGCAAAGAACAAATCTTCAAGTCTTAAGACTAAGCTGACGGAAGCAATATAAGCTGACAATGTCGCGCATTTAAGCTATAGATTGCCTTCCGTCATGTTCCCGCTTTGGAACACGCTTCTTAGGAAGAGACGATATATGTCACTGTTGGCTCGATTAAATCTGAATTATCTGCGTATCTTCCTCGTCGTCTATCGCACGCGGAGCATGACTCTTGCTGCGAAACAACTTCATCTCACGCAGTCCGGCGTCAGCCAGCAGATTAAATCTCTCGAGGACACGCTCGGCATTATTCTTTTTGATCGCATCAATCGTAAGATCATTCCCACTTCGGAAGCTGATCTTCTTTATGCAGAATGTTCCCGCCGTCTGGATGATCTGGAAGAAACACTCCGTCAGATTTCCAAGCAGGATGGTGAGCTTCTCGGCCGCATTAAAATCGGCGTATCCCCTACTCTCCACGGACGTCCTCTCATCAAACTCCTCTCGGAATTTGGTGCCAAACATCCCAAAGTAAAATTTGAATTCAAATTCGGTTTTGCCTCAGATATTACCGAATGGTTCGAGGATGGCAACATTGACTTTGCCCTCGTCGATGCGTTCGTTAATGAGCCCAATCTCGATTATGAGGAAATAGCTTCGGATCCCTATGTCATGGTAGGACATAGCTCGCTCCTCAATGATTTTCCAAACTACTCAGAAAATTTCGAACAGTTTACAAAGCTACCCTTTGTTCAATATGCGGAAGCTCAGGAACTCATGAATGCCTGGTTCAAAAAGAACTGGGGACGATTACCGAAAGACATAAGTGTCAGGGCAAAGGTCATGGACATCCAAAGCTGTGTGAATTTCATCCGGCAAGGGATGGGCGTGGGTTTGGTGCCGGACTCCTATATTCGTGAGGCCGCAAAACTTGATCCCTCGCTGCAGGTGATTCATCTCAAATCACCAGTTTCGAACCGTATCCGCGTCGCCTTTCTCCAGAAACGCACGATGGGATTGTCGGCTAAGTTCTGCATACAATGGTTACAGGAGAGCCTCGACATCGATCGTGATTCGCCGGTAAAAAATAAGTCCGACTAATCCTTGTGAGTAACTGTAAATAATTTTGAGCCTACCGTTAATGACTATATCCTTCGAGGACAGTCGCGGGCTCAGAGGCGGTCACCTTAATCACTTGCTATGCATTCCCCCCAATCCGTTTTATTCTTAAGAAAATCCCATATCTTCAAAACATCCCCTCTCACTCGCATGACTCTTTTATGCTTGCTCAGGCACGGCTTTATCTGCCATTTGTAGTGCAAACATAAATTATCCGAAGGAATGTCATGGCCACGTTTAAGCTGATTGTGGACAGTAAAAAAGCGGATACATTTGCTCACCTCGGTCGAGCGGAACAATTGAAAGCAGCTCATCTTGCGAGGTTTACCTGGGATGAAAATGAAATATCAGAGGCTACCAAAGAGCTCGTCCTGAAGACCACACAGTCCGGCTCCACCTGTCTCTATCTACCGAAGAAGGACTGGAAAGCCATCTTCTTCGATATGGATTCGACCGTGATCGAACAGGAATCAATCGTTGAGCTCTCCAAAGCCGCCGGCAAAGAAAAAGAAGTGGCCGAAATCACCGAACAGGCGATGGCGGGCCTTCTCGACTTTACATCCGCTCTGCGCGAGCGAGTTAAGATGTTAGCCGGCCTCCCCGATCAGGTGATCGCCGATGTCGCGAAGACCTTGAAGATATCGAAAGGTATGCACGAACTCTCGAAAGCAGCTAAAGCGCAAAACATAAAACTCTATCTCGTTTCAGGCGGCTTTAACTCTCTCGCATCCGGTGTGGCTCGGGAACTCGGCTTCGATGGCTTTCTCGCCAATGAGCTCGACAGTGAGGAGGGCATCCTCAACGGCCTCTTGCGAGGGACAATCATCAATGCTGAGGCCAAGGCCCAGTTCCTGATCGAAACCTGTCAGCGGCTCGGCATTCATCCCAACGATACGATCGCGGTCGGCGATGGCGCAAACGATCTTCTCATGATGCAAGCGGCCGGTGCACGGGTTGGCTATTTCCCCAAAAGTGTCCTACTTCCTCATATCTTCGGGGCCATTTTCAAAGGTCACGATCATTCAGCCTTGATTCACGCCTTGTAATTCTCACTTGAGCTTAGGGGAGCTTGGGCATAAGCTCGCCCCCCTCTAGTGGGAAGAGGCGCTTCGTCATGTTAAAATAGACTAACGCGAAAAAACAAAGTCTGGAGCTTCGAAAAGATGGCTTCTCTTGTTCGCGACTTGCCTCCCCTTCTCTGCTTCCCGAATAATGAGTTAGGACGACCATGCAAATTAAATTCTTAGACTCGAGCAAAAATCTCTTTCCGCGCAAAGGCGCAATTTTTGTTATAGGAACAGCCCGCGCCTATCAAAAAGGTTTTCACAAGGCTTTGATCCCGGCGGATCACCTGACAATTTTTAAAGAGACGCTTAAGAATCCGGCTCCTTTGAAAGGCCCGGCGACCTACACTTCGATCACTGGTGTCATGGAGCCACATAAAATCATTCTCTCGATCCTTCCCGATCGCGTGTCCAAAGACAACAGCCCGACCCGCCGCGAATGGATCTTCCAACAACTCGATGCGATGGAAGCGGAAGAGCGCGGTCTGGTCATTCTCGCCGTTGAGGACCCTCTTTATCTCGGCGGGGCTATCACCGGCATCGTTCGCCGTATCCGCGAAGTAAACTTTAAAAAGAACGCCAAGACCAAACAGATCGATATTCTCATCGTCGACCCTAAGGGCAAGATCATCGAAATCGACGAGAACATGCGCCTTCTTGCCAATGAAACGGCCTGGGCCTGCCGCGTCGTCGACCTTCCACCCAATCATCTGAATCCCAAGGTCTTTGCAAAAGAGATCCTCGGCAAGTTCAAAGGCATGACCAACGTCACCGCTACTGAGATCATCGGCAAGGCCCTTGTTAAAGAAGGCCTCAACGGTATCTACAGCGTGGGCAAAGCCGCTGAAGAAGAGCCGCGTATGCTCGTCCTCGATTACAAACCTCGCGGATCGACCAAGACCGCTGTCCTCGTCGGTAAGGGCGTGTGTTTCGATTCGGGCGGCCTCAGCCTCAAGGTTGGTGGCAGCATGGTCGGCATGAAAGGCGACATGGGCGGAGCAGCCGCTGTTGTCGGTGCCTTTGCCTGTCTCGTCAAAAATCGCTATCCTCATCGCCTCGTCGTGGCTGTCGCGCTCGTTGAGAATGCGATCGGGCCTACGGCTTTCAGAAACGATGACATCATCAAGATGCATTCGGGTAAAACGGTGGAGGTGAACAACACCGATGCCGAAGGCCGTCTGCTCCTCGCTGACTGTCTCTCCTACTGTGCACGGAAATATAAGCCTCAAATGCTTATCGATGCCGCAACCCTCACCGGAGCTCAGCTCGTCGCGACGGGCATGGTGCATGCGGGCATCATCTCTAACCGAATCGATCTCGAACAACTGGCTGGCAAAGTCGGTCGCGAAACGGGCGATCTCGTCAACGCCCTGCCCTTCGCTCCCGAACTTTATCAGAACGAATTCAAGAGCATGATTGCGGATATGGTTAACTCAGTGAAGAACCGTTCGAATGCTCAGCCTTCCTGTGCGGCGCAGTTCGTCTACAGTCACATCGATGATCTCGATATTCCCTGGCTGCACATTGATATGGCTGGCCCGGCGAGTACGGCGTCGGGGCTCGGGACAGGTTACGGGATTCAGTTGATTACGCGCCTGGCTCGCGAGTACATGTAATTTCTTTGGAATAGAAGAAGGGAGGAAACCATCGCTGGTTTCCTCCCTTTATGATTCTCGGGATAATGCTTAGTTTTGAGCGGTTTGAGCCTGTTTCTGCAGGTTGATCTGAATCATCAGGTCGCCCGTAACCACACCGTTTGCCACATAGTGGTGAGCGGCTTCATCATGGTCAGGAGCTTCGACTTCGATGTTCCAGACGTTCGGCGCTTTCGCTCCGGCTTCGACTGCAGTGATGCTGCCGATCTTGACCCAACCTTGGCCTTCGACCATAACTTCTTCGCCAGCGCTTAAGCTGTAGGCTGTCTTCATACCGCTGCGTGTTGGGAAAGGATGGTTGCCCGTTACGCTCAAGACTTGCTCGCCAACTGCTACCTTAAGGAGTGGGATCTTTTCTGGACCAACAGTCATCTTGCGAATCGGCATGGCCTTTTTCAAGAGTGGGTTCCAGATCATTTCACCTTTGGTGATCAGCTTGATTTCTTTTTCTGTTTTGCCGTCGCCCATGAGGATCTTAGTGTTTTCGGCTACGCAGCCGCACGTTGTGCGTTTGATAAGAAACTGCGGTTTACATGAGGGTTCCGATACCAGTGTAAGATCACCGTTGTGGAAGTAGCCGGCTGCATCTCCCTCGGGATTGGAATTGTCCAGGTTAATACAAAGTTTTTGGTTATCGATCTTATAATGCTGAGCTTCCTGGAAGGTCCAATCACCCGATATATCGCCCATCGGGGTTTTATTAGAACCACGCCCTTGAATAAAATAGTTCGCGATGTCACCAGCACTGAAGCTTCCATCTGGATAATCTTCAGCGAACGGTCCTCTTGCAATGAAAGGACATTCACCTGGAGCCGAACATTGGTTGACGTAATCGTCGCGTGTGAGTTTCTTCCCACCGTTTGCACTTGCTCCGCCGGACTTAATTTGAATCGGATCCAGCGTTACTGGTTTCTCACCGACTGGATAGTATCGCAGTTGTAGCGTATGCGAACCATCAACCGCGGAAAGCGTGCAGCTATTAGGATCCAAGGTCGATGTGCCACCCAAATCTTCAGTGAAGGCTTCACCTATATCCTTATCAGTGGCTCTGTAGCTCACGGCTTCGTGGGTAGGTTGACCGTTTTGATCAACACCGCGCATGACCCAGCCCTGATTGTCATAATTAGTGGCCACGCTAACAAGAATTCCTGATGCGATAGCTTTGAAGTCATATTTGCCTGAGCCGAGGCTCAAACCATTCTTCAGTTCTGCCCACGATCCGCTGCCAGTCTTCTTATACATCAGCTTTACGTCACTTGGCTCCGGAGCTTGCACAGGCACCCTTACGGTCACTGGATTCATGGTGCCAGCGTTGCCGTCTACAGCAGAGACCTTAACGTCAACAAATTTTACTTGCAGGCCGTAGCCAGGCTCAGACGGATCCGATTCTCTTTGCAAATTCAAAATATCGACCTGCAGAGTTTCATCGGCAACACTCTTGGCCGATTTTTCTTCTTTAAATACCTTCGTGGATTTATCGAGAACATTGTTCGTCGAGGTCGAACTCTTGACACGAACACTCAGGTTATTCTCGAGAGAAAAGTCGTTTACTCCATCCAAAACTGAATTCCGCTTCATAACCCAGTCTTTAGCGAAATAATTCACGGCGTAGATACCAGGAATGTATTTGCCCGCGGGGCCCCTTCGCTCGGCTAGGAGAGCTTTATAGTAGCTGGCTGCGTTTACCACTGCATCGCGGTTCTTTGAGCGTTCGCGCTCCATGTTTATCTCGGCAACCTTGTGGCTCGCTTGGTCACGATAATTTTGAACAGTCATGGTCGCGAGACCCAGTGCCGTCGCGGCAATTGCGAATGCGACTGCTGTAAAGCCATCTTGATTGTTTTTCAAAGTCATACCCTCCCGAGAGAAACATGAACTCTCTGTCGGCAGATATGGAAAAACTTTAACATAATTGTTTAGAAAGCAATGAATTCATTAGGTTAGCATACTGTCATCTGAGGCAAATATCAGAATTCACAAACGACTTTTTGTAAAAATCCTTAATCGCTAGGTGTTAGTAGCCAAAGAATGAAGGAAGAGACGTTCAGTGGATCTATTTCAGGGAGATTTTATAGATATCGTGTAGTTAGCTCTAAGGCACCGACTGAATTCTGGATAAATTGTAAGCTTTCCTTCCACCTTTACTCAGAATTTTAAGCCTATGATATGATTTTAGTATGAATATCAGTCCTTAGCCTGGGTGCCGCATGCCTACGAATCGAAGACCTAAAAAATCAGGTTCCAATGGATCATCTGGATCTAGTAATGGTCCAATGCGCATTCTCCTGGGCCTCGTTGGCCTCGGTTTGTTCTATTTCTTTTTCATTCGAACAGTGCCTGCACCGAATTCTTCGATGTCTGCTGTAGCTCAGGCTCCTGACGCTCCAGCGAAAACGCCCTATAAAGAAAAATTCGACTTTCTACCCCCGCCTTCTACTTCCACTGAACCGCCGCAGGATCTACAAAAAATGCGGGTCAGCGCTTTGAAAAATCGACTCTATGAGATCGAATCCATTAAGCTCGAGAGCGACAATGGCGAGACCAAGATTCCATTGAAATTTCTTGCGGAAAAAAGATGGTGTGAGGGGGGTGACCTCGATACCTTTGATTATTTGATTGCCGACAAGAAGAGTAACGAAATCCTCATCACTATCGAAACCCTCACTTCAACGCAGCGTGGCGATCGTTTTAAGACATCGCTCGAAAATCTCTACAGAGGTTTTGATAAGACATTCAAATTGTCCTTAAGAAACAATCCGGAAAGTCTTGGTCTTTTTATCTGTCGTGATTCCGAGGGCAAGGGCCGCTGTCGCGGTAAGGAAGTTATTTCTCATGGAGAACTCTCAAGACTACTCGCTGATCCCGATACTAAAACGTTGACCAAGACCAAAGACTATATTCTCTACTTCCAAAACTTCGTGGTGAGAGATGGCAAACTCATTGCCTTTAATAATAATGATATTTCAAAAGAAGGCACCCGCGGTCTTCGTACTCATCTCGAAGAAGCCTTTGGAGTGAAGACGGCTGATTTTGATGCCGCCTGGAAGATAAACACTATGTTGAGATCTGTGCCGGCAAAAATCGAGGCTAAACAGATCACGTTGAAACTGCCTTACAACGACCCACGCTGCCTGCCCGGCAACCGAGAGCCCGCTCCCGCTCCCGAGTAATCATTTCTTCAAGGAGAGCGACCCAAGCTTCTCCAAAAGCTCTTTCCTATAAGGCGACCCCGGAATAAATGCTTCCGTGTGGTTGCCATAGGGAATCTCCCAGAACTCTTTGGGTGGCTCGGCCTTCTCATAAAGAATCTTCCCACTCGCAAAAGGCACGACGCCATCGGCATTCCCGTGCACAAAAATCTTCTTCATCTTCAGACTCTTCACTGCCACGCCGGGCTCGCGATAATCGCTGACGAGCAGGTAAGCCAAGGGACTAAAGATAAACGTCACCGCACCCGAACTCATCTTCTTCAAAGCCACGCCTTGATAGGAATCAAACGATGATTCCACAATCAATAGATCCACATCCTTGGTGAACTCTGGCGTCTCCGCAAGGGAAGTCGTCGCGACCGCACCACCAAGACTCTGAGCAAAGACGATCAGCGGCAAGCCTCTCGCCTTCCAGCGATCTTCTTTCTGAATCCAATGCATCACGTCCTGACTGTCTTCGATCAAACCCTTTTGCGAAGGGCTCCCTGAACTGAGGCCATAACCACTGTAATCAAAGATCAGAACGGTATAACCCGCCTCGGCAAGCCAGGCGGAAAAGGTCGAGTGAGCCGTGAGGTTCTGGGCATTGCCATGAAAGTGGAGAATAAGTCCCTTGCTCTCAGGCTTGTCGTTCATCAGCCAGGCGCTGATGCTGGGTTTGCCTTCGCGTTTGATCTGAAGCGCCGTTACAGGAAACGAAAACTTCGCCGGATCGCGGTAGGAGACTTTGTCAGGAAAATAAAAGAGATGATTGCAGGAAGTAATTAAGAGGGAAAGGAAAAGGGTAAGGACAAGAAAGAGTCCACTCCCGAACGATTGTCGTTTCATGTGGCAGCCTCGGGAGTGTGGGGATTTTAACGCTTCATCTCGCCATAAAGCTTTTTGACGATAGGCTCGACTTCGTCCAAAACCTTGGCTTCTTCTTCAGGAGTCGGTTTTTTGCTTTGAACATATTTCTCAAGGCATTGAACGCGGGTGATGGTGATCACCTCTTTATCCTTGGAACATTCACTTTCCATAGATCACTGCAAAGAGTGCTACCGCAAGTAGGGTTGCCAATAATGCTGGACGGCGCATAGATCACCTTAGGTTGAATGCCTGGAAATCACTTATATTTACAGCATTAAAACCTGTTTCTGGCGTGGGATCAAGCAACTTAAGCAAACCCGTTCCCGCCGTGACGCGCGAGATGCGATCGAGATAGATGGCTTTCAGGACTTCCTGTTCGCTTGCTGTGCAGCGTCTCTCACAGAGATGAAGCAACGGCTTGAGGACGGCTGCGCCTACGCTATAAGCGCCGTTCGCCATATCATCACAAGCTGGGACACCGACGAGTTCCGCTGGAATGGTGCCATCGTTAGGACAGTTGATGTGAGCAAAGCCCACGCTTCCCGAAGCCTGATTGCCATCGGAGTGCCGCGCTTCGTGGAAGAGGACTTCGAGTCTTTGGAGTGAATTAGAAAGGGCGCGAATGTTGGTATGGTTCACTTGATAATCGGGGTCGAAGAGTGCCGGGCCGATTCTCATCAATCCCACTCTAGGAGAAAGGACCGAGACCCAACTGTCATTGATGCGAATGATGAGATAGGAAAGGTTTGAGCGGCTTCTTTGCTCTTCCAATGTCGTGAGAAAGATCGCAGTGCCGATGTTCCCGCCACCAGTATTGGCTTCGTCACCTGTCTCGGTCGTGCCGAGCTGCTGGAGGCCGACTTGTGTGTCGGACCCAAAGACCAGGCCCAGCTCATAGCGGCTCAAATCACTTTGCAGAATATATTTGATGCGTTCCTTGAACCAGAGACTCAGATCACTCGCCCCCACAGTGCTAAGACCCATGAGGTCTTTGAGCTTCTGACTCTCGCTCGCAGTCATGAGCCCGTCCCAGGTATCAAGGACGGCCAGATCCTGGCGAAGGATATTGACCTGCTCCTGAGGCACATCCGAGGCGTAGATGAGAGAGTCGGCGAGAGGCGCGGATGTGAGAGGAAAGCTGTTCGTGACCTGGCTAAAGGGAAGACTGGGTTCCGTCAGGTCATTCGTATTTTTTTCGCTGGCAGAATCGCCGCAGGATATGAGGAATATAAGGGCCGAAAAAACGGCGAGCAGACTTGTTTTCATGGGGCCTCCAAGACTTTGTCCTATTGGCCGGAGCATAGCAGGCGGAGGCTGAGAGTCAAGGACCATGTCCTTGCCAAAACTGCTTATTTCGCTGCTAGAGAACGTGCCCAGACGAAAATCTCCTGATTTCCCTCGCGGCCCCTCACCCGACTATCAACATGAGACAAGAGTTCCATGTTTTCCCGTTCGATCGCCGATCGGGCCTTTTCCAGCGCAGCTTTGAGCAATCCTGAGTCATTGACCACACCGGTCTCGGGGATGACGGTGGATTCCAGCTCAAATTGAGGTTTGACGAGGAGGAGAAAGAAGACTTCCGGGGCCGATACCGCTGCACGCATGCCGCTTAAGGTTCGGTCCAAAGAGTTAAAACTCAGATCGGCAAGCACGATGGAAATCTCAGGATCGAGCGGATTATCGAGTTTACGAATGTCGGTGCTTTCCATCGACACGACCCTTGGATCGGTCCGCAGTTTCCAATCGAGCTGATTAAAGCCAAGCTCGAGAGCGTAGACTTTTTTCGCCTTCATGAGTAGGGCGCAGTCTGTGAATCCACCCGTGGAAGCTCCGCAATCGA
>SEDW01000522.1 GCA_004193325.1 Pseudomonadota bacterium
TGACATCATCGGTCTGAATGAACATCTTTCGAATGAACTCATCCGCGTCGGTAAAATTGTCGGTCAAGAAGGCCGAATGACGGAACGCGCCTCAGTAGGTCCTGCGAAGGGCGCCTGGGCGACGAGCGTGAACTCAGTCAATCAGCTGATCGGCGACCTTGTAGCCCCCACTAATGAGGTTGCACGTGTTATCACGGCGGTTGCTAAGGGTGACCTTTCCCAAAAGATGTTCCTTGAGATCGAAGGGCGGCCTGTTCGCGGTGAATTCTTCCGCATCGGCACCACAGTAAACTCCATGGTGGATCAGCTAAACTCCTTTGCAGCGGAAGTAACCCGCGTGGCGAAGGAAGTAGGTAATGAAGGCAAACTCGGCGGTCAGGCCGATGTGAAAGGCGTCTCCGGCACTTGGCGCGATCTCACCGATAACGTGAACGGCCTCGCGGGTAACCTCACCGCTCAGGTACGAAACATCGCGAAGGTGACGACCGCGGTGGCGAAGGGTGACCTTTCGCAAAAAATCACCGTCGATGCTCGAGGCGAAATCCTCGAACTCAAAAACACGATCAACGTCATGGTTGACCAGCTTTCCTCCTTTGCAGCGGAAGTAACCCGCGTGGCGAAGGAAGTAGGTAACGAGGGTAAGCTCGGCGGTCAGGCCGAAGTGAAAGGTGTCTCAGGCACCTGGAAAGATTTGACTGATAACGTGAACGGCCTCGCGGCGAACCTCACCGCTCAGGTGCGAAACATCGCGAAGGTGACGACGGCCGTGGCGAACGGTGACCTTTCACAAAAGATTACAGTCGACGCTCGAGGCGAAATCTACGAACTCAAGAATACTATTAATACCATGGTGGACACGCTTCGCTCCTTTGCAGCAGAAGTAACCCGCGTGGCTAAGGAAGTAGGCACCGAGGGTAAACTCGGCGGCCAGGCCGATGTGAAAGGTGTATCCGGCACCTGGAAAGATTTGACCGATAACGTGAACGGTCTCGCCGGCAACCTGACCGCACAGGTACGAAACATCGCGAAAGTGACAACGGCCGTTGCCAACGGTGACCTTTCGCAAAAGATTACAGTTGATGCCAAGGGTGAAATTCTTGAGCTCAAGAACACGATCAATACCATGGTGGATACGCTTCGCTCCTTTGCAGCCGAAGTAACCCGCGTGGCTAAGGAAGTAGGCACCGAGGGTAAACTCGGCGGTCAGGCCGATGTGAAAGGTGTTTCGGGGACCTGGAAGGATTTGACCGATAACGTGAACGGCCTCGCGGGTAACCTCACCGCTCAGGTACGAAACATCGCGAAGGTGACGACCGCGGTGGCGAAGGGTGACCTTTCGCAAAAGATTACAGTTGATGCCAAGGGCGAAATTCTCGAGCTGAAAAACACGATCAACGTCATGGTGGATCAGCTCAACTCCTTTGCCGCGGAAGTAACCCGCGTGGCGAAGGAAGTAGGTACCGAGGGTAAGCTCGGTGGTCAGGCGGATGTAAAAGGCGTTGCCGGTACCTGGAAAGATTTGACCGATAATGTGAACGGTCTCGCCGGCAACCTCACCGCGCAGGTGCGAAACATCGCGAAGGTGACAACTGCGGTGGCGAAGGGTGACCTCTCGCAAAAGATTACAGTTGATGCCAAGGGCGAAATTCTCGAACTGAAAAATACGATCAACGTCATGGTGGATCAGCTCAACTCCTTTGCGGCGGAAGTAACCCGCGTGGCTAAGGAAGTGGGCACCGAGGGTAAACTCGGCGGCCAAGCTGATGTTAAGGGAGTTGCCGGTACCTGGAAAGATTTGACCGACAACGTGAACGGCCTCGCGGCGAACCTCACGGCTCAGGTGCGAAACATTGCGAACGTGACGACTGCGGTTGCGAACGGCGACCTTTCGCAAAAGATCACGGTCGATGCCAAGGGCGAGATTCTTGAGTTAAAGAACACGATCAACGTCATGGTGGATCAGCTCAACTCCTTTGCGGCAGAAGTAACCCGCGTGGCGAAAGAAGTGGGCACCGAGGGTAAACTCGGCGGTCAGGCCGATGTTAAAGGCGTTTCGGGAACCTGGAAAGATCTGACCGACAACGTGAACGGTCTCGCTGCGAATCTCACCACCCAGGTGCGAAACATCGCGAAGGTTACGACTGCGGTGGCGAAAGGCGACCTTTCACAAAAAATTACGGTCGATGCCAAGGGCGAAATTCTCGAACTCAAGAACACAATCAATACCATGGTGGATCAGCTCAACTCCTTTGCAGCGGAAGTAACCCGCGTGGCGAAAGAAGTAGGCACCGAAGGTAAACTCGGCGGTCAGGCGGAAGTCAAAGGCGTCTCTGGCACCTGGAAAGATCTGACGGACAACGTGAATGGTCTCGCCGGCAACCTCACAGCTCAGGTGCGAAACATTGCGAAGGTGACGACCGCGGTGGCGAAGGGCGACCTTTCGCAAAAGATTACGGTCGATGCCAAGGGCGAAATTCTCGAACTAAAAAACACGATCAACGTCATGGTGGATCAGCTCAACTCCTTTGCCGCGGAAGTAACCCGCGTGGCGAAAGAGGTCGGCACCGAAGGCAAACTCGGTGGCCAGGCAGAAGTCAAAGGCGTCTCCGGTACCTGGAAAGATCTGACCGACAACGTAAACTTCATGGCCGGTAACCTTACAAAACAGGTTCGCGGCATTGTTAAGGTCGTGACTGCGGTTGCGAACGGCAACCTCAACGAGAAGTTTGTTCTCGAAGCTAAGGGTGAAGTGGCGGCGCTTGCCGAAACGATCAACAGCATGACCGATACTCTCCGCATCTTCGCCGATCAGGTAACGACGGTCGCCCGCGAAGTGGGTATCGAAGGCAAACTCGGAGCCCAGGCCCGCGTGCCAGGTGTTGCGGGAACCTGGAAGGATTTGACCGATAACGTAAACTTCATGGCGTCCAATCTCACCACTCAGGTGCGCGGCATCGTCAAGGTTGTGACCGCGGTAGCGAACGGCAACCTCTACGAGAAATTTGTTCTCGAAGCCAAAGGGGAAGTGGCGGAACTCGCCGAGACGATCAATAG
>SEDW01000523.1 GCA_004193325.1 Pseudomonadota bacterium
AATGCTGCGGGCCAGAGTGGTTTTGCCGCAACCCGATTCGCCGACGATGCCGAGGCGCATGCCCTTCTTCACTTTAAGATCGACGTTATCGACCGCGTGAAAACTCTCGGGCTGCGCGAACATGTGCTTTTTTTGAGTGTAGGTCTTCGTGAGGCCCTTGATTTCAAGGACGATCTCGTCACTCGCCTGCGATATGCGTGGCGTGAAATCGACGATGGGCTTCGCCTGTTCGACGAAATCGGACACGGTAAGGAGACGGCGGGGCCTTTGGTTGAGTGGCGGCCGACAGGCGAGTAGGCCTCGGGTATAAGCTTCTTTGGGTTTGGAGAAGACATCGATCGTCTTGCCCTTTTCGATCATCTCGCCGCGATACATGACGGCCACATCATCGGCAAGATCGGCGACGAGCGCGAGATCGTGAGTGATGAAGAGAAGGCTCATGTTGTAGCGATCCTGGAGCGAGACGAGAAGTTCGATGACTTGCTTCTGAATCGTGACATCGAGGGCTGTAGTCGGTTCATCCGCGATCAGGAGGTCGGGCTCGCAGGCAATGGCCATGGCGATCATGATACGCTGCTGCTGTCCGCCAGAGAGTTCATGAGGATAGCGTTTATAGATGTTTTCCGGCGAGGGCAGCCCCACCTGACCGATGAGTTCAAGAGCTCGCCCTTTGGCATCACGTTTATTGAAGCCCATATGAAGGAGCAAGGTCTCCACGATCTGATCCCCAACGACTACGAGGGGATTGAGCGACGTCATCGGCTCTTGAAAGATCATGGCCATGCGTTTGCCGCAAAGGTTTCGCCTCTGAGTCTTATTCAAGCGGAGAAGATCGAGTTCCGCGAGCTGCATGGTTTTGGCTTCCACCCGAGCGGTCGGAGGCAGAAGGCCCATGAGCGCAAGGGAGGACACACTTTTACCGGATCCTGACTCGCCGACGATGGCGAGGCTCTGACCCTTATAAAGTTCGAAACTTATGTCTTTCACCGCAGCGACTGAACCTCGGATCTTGTCCTCAAATTTGACGGAAAGATTTTCCACTTTTAAGATGGGGGTCTGCATAGCGGCTCCTTATGGATCAGGTCTTCAAAGTATTCTAGTGCAAAATCAACAGTATGGCGATAGTTCCAGCGATCAAAAAGTCTTATAAGGTAATCATGGATTTTCTGGCCAGTAGCATGTATGTCTTTCATGTGATTTCTCTTGGAAATAAGGAGCCATCCCATGGCAAAAGTAGATTCCTTTCAAGACATGTGCGTTAAGACTCTAAAAGAGTCCGGTGCACGTTTGACCAAACCTCGTTTGGCTTTGATCGACTGCTTGGCAAATGCGAAAGTTGCTCTCTCTCCCAAAGAAATTTTCCAAAGAACGGAATCGCTGCTCGAAAAATCCGAGTCGATCGATACCGTCACCGTTTATCGTATTCTCGATCGTTTCGCCGAACTCGGTCTGGTTCACCGCGTATCACCCAACGGCGACTACATCGCGTGTACCCATCTTTCCTGTGCGACATCCCCTCATATCATGACTCGCTGTATCCACTGTCAGGCGGCAGCGGAGATGCATATTCCCGAAGATATCATTGCGCCTCTTCTCTGGTTCATGCGCACGCAAAAGAAGTTTGAGCCGAAGGAACATCTGTTCCAGCTCGATGGCGTCTGTGAAATCTGTCGGATTAGAGAAGCAGAAAAGACTGCGGCGAAAGCCTGAACTCAGTAGACGAAACGTCTTACTTTTTGTTCGCCCTGAATCACGATGTCGTAATAAAGGGTGTAAGTGAACTCAAGGCTATCCTCAGGAAAATCTTTGGGCAGAGGCGGGTAGGGCGCGGCGACGTTTAAGATGCGATCCCAAAAGCCATCAATTTCTTTATCTCCCGAACTGGAAACGAGTCTCGTTTCTGTCAAAAGACCACTCTTCTCAATCTTCAGTTTAATTTTGCTCTCGCCCTGAAAGCTGGCTTTGCCGGCTTCCGCCAGGCGGCTCTTCACGTAAGGCGAACTCCGTAGAGTCGGACCGATATCGGTGAACGCAAGTTCGACGAGCCGACGAACCATGGAGAAGTATCCGATCCAACGAAAATCGGTGGTGTTGACGTCCAGCATCACACCCTTCGCAATCTTCGGATTTGGGACATAATCGTTGTGCGCGAGGTTGATAAGTTCACCTTGCTGGGGAAGGAGTCGGCTGTATTTCTTGCCTTGTTTCGCAGGGACCGGAATCGTTCCCTTCTTGTCGGGAATACCGCCTTCGATGCGCAATCGCCCGTTTTGCAGAGCCGAACTATCAGCACCGGGGATCGAAGCTTTGGGTTCGGTCTTTTGTTCAACGACGGCTTTGTGATTCTGACGGCCGAGATTCGCCGGAACGTCGGGTGCTTCGGTCGGCATGAGCGGAGCTTCGATGATTTGTTTCGGCTCCTCCTTTTTCTTTTCTTCCTCTTTCTTCTTCTCTTCTTCGCTCTTCGGATCGGGTTTGATCACTTCGGGCTTGGGCTTTTTTTTTATATTGAGCGTTACCGGAACACGCTGGACCGGCTTTTTATGAACACGGGTCGGCATGAAGATGAGGATCACGGCATGGAAGAGGAATGAAATCAAAAGACCAGTCGCAAGAAAACGTCCGCGGCGCTTTAGATAGGCGCGGATGTTCTCGATTCGATTGGTCGGCTTGAACGGCATAGTGGCTGCAATCCCGGTCTGGACGCCAGCGGGAAGGCTGGCCGTCTGATTTCAGGACAGCCTAACATTCCTTAGATGAGCGGACAAGAAGGCTCAAGGGGCAAGGGTAAGCGATTGGCCGTAAAGGTCACGAACCGCTTCGTAGTCCCAGTCGGTGATGAGGCTTGTGCCTTGGCTATAACCCATAATGCTGTCGTGCAAAGCTTTGCCGGCCGCATCGGTCTTGAATTCATGGCCGAGGCCATAGAAGTGACCGAGTTCGTGCATCAACACAGCGCTTTTCTTACCGCTGGCGACTTGGCTTGCTACCTTCACGTGATCGACGAAGAGCATCACATCAGCATCGACCAGATACTTGCTGGCGAGGTTGATAAAGATGCAATGCTGATTCAAGTCTGAGAATGGAGCGTGGGTTGCTCGTGTGCTGTAACTCACAGGAACGGGAGCGCCAGTGGCATTAGGATCGGCAAACCATTCGTTGACGCTTAAGCGAACACTTTCAGCCTGTGGTGCGGTCATCGCTCCGCAGGCTTCGAGCTTGATAGGGCCCTGCCATTTGATTTTGATCGTGTCGTAGAGAAACGCAAAATCTTTGCTCGCCTCCTGAATCGGATTCAAGACTTCGGACGAGGCAAAATAAAATGCGGTGACGAGTTTACCAACCGAAGGATGCGAATAGGAGACGAGAAAGCTGATCGCTTTACCATCAGCTGAGCGACTGTAATGCTGAGCTGTGACTGTGTAACTGTCATAATCAGTGAGGACGAGAAAGCCATCACGCAGCTCGAATCCCAGGCGATAACCCCTCGCGTTACCGCTTGGTGCATAGACATAACGAGTTGCTGACTCTTGAACGAAGGAATAATTCGTCAATTCGAAAGCTTCGTCCGTTTCTTCGTCGGGAGCGTCTGTGCTGTTTTCCTCTTCTACTTCTTCCCAGGTTTGGGGAGCAGCGACGGGTTCGCGTTCGATGAATGATGCGGCACCGGAGAAGTGATAGTTAGAAAATTCGCCTATATTGGCTAGAGTGATAAAACTCGGAGCCGTCTCGGTGCCATTGACGAGCGAGAGGGGATCACCGTGAATAAAATATTGAACGTCGGAAGGCTTATTGCGTTTAGATTTTTTGCAGGCGGTAAAGCTCTGCGAAGCTGCGGCAATTATCAACAAGGGGATGAGTGACTTCTTCAGCATGGAAACAAACTCCTTAAACTCAGGCACTGTCGCTCCGTCTTGAAGGGCTAATCCCTCAAAGCCGATAATCGTCCAATTCCAATTGATAAATCGCTTTGTCACGATCTTGAAAAATTTTGAGGTCCCACACTTCGTCGCTAGCCAATAGTAAAGGATCAGCCATGAAAACGCGATAAGTCCGACCCTCAATATCCATCTCAACCCAGCCATATTCCGAGTCTTCGTAGGCCAGGAGTCTTCTCCACGATACTTCGGAGCATTCGTGATATAAATGGAATATTGTGGAAGCCGCAGGATCGCTGCGCAGAAGTGGATAGGCAACGCCTTCTATTCTAAGGCAGGCCCAACCTTTCACTGATATGCTTTTGTAGAAGCTGGACTCGACGTCTTTGCCGACGATCGCTTCCAGAATATCCGGATCGCGCAGAGTTCCGTAAAATGCTAGATTCATACGAGTATTACGCCTTATAGAGAACGACTCCAAGCCTAGTGTGCAGAATCGACACGAAAAACGCAAGCGAGGGCTCCGGCTCCGTTTGGCCACGGGAGAGAGTGTGGAAGGAGCTGCTTTGGAAACCGCAGAAAATGTTTGGAAATACGCTGTAAACCATATCGAGACCCTCAAACTGATCGATACTGATAAACTTTTGACCAAAGTCGCGGCGCTCAATAAAGATATCGCCAGCGAGGAGTTTAACCTCGAGCAGGCCGCTCGCTCCGTGATGCAAAGCATCTGGGATCTGCATCCTTTGCATGCGCGCCTGACCCGGCAGATGGCAGACTTTGCCCCGACCGATGAAGCTGGTAAAGCTTTGCTCGCGGCCTGGAATATTCTCCCGTCCCGTCTGGTCGAAACGCATTGGGAGCTGGTGAAAAAAGCTGCGAAACGGCATCACATTCC
>SEDW01000524.1 GCA_004193325.1 Pseudomonadota bacterium
CGGGAACGGACGAGAAACTGGTCATCGATCTCGTCGAAAAGTGGACCGTGATTCCCGTCATTCGGGGGGCGATCGGCGGCGGCACTCCGCTTTTAGTCATGGGTATCTACGATAGCCATCTGCTCGGACGATTATGGACAGTTGGCGCAGAAGCGCGACGTTACGGCAACGCACCTACGGGTGGGGTCGCTTGGTTTCGGGCTCCTCGCTGGAAAGAAGGGCGTCATTATCTCAACTTTGAAGTCTGGCGAGACAATCGAATCCGAAGTGTTTTCAATGTTAAGGATAAAGAGATTGCGTCAGTCTATGGCAGCGCCCTATCTTTAGTTGGCGACTATTTATCACCGATTGGTGGCAAGGATTCGGCCTGGCAGATGGGAATGCGTTATCAGTATCGGGATCAGGAAAAGCTCGATTGGTATGAACGCCCGGCATCAAGTTCAGTGGGATACAATTTTAAGACGCAAAAGACTCATTCGGGACTACTCCGTCTCATCTATGACGATGTTGAAGTCTCGCAATTGAACCTGGAGGGATTTCGGGCTCTCATGAATTTCGGCCCTGTTTTGAGCCAGAATAAGACGAGAAATCTCTTCGAACAGGAAAGTTTTCTCTATCTGCTCTGGCCCGACAACTGGAATCTTTCGCTGCACGAATGGATAGGTATTACCAGTGATCGAGACTACCAGTCGCTCTTCTTTTTAGGAGGATTTGACTCGATTCGTGGTATACCTGATGGAGTTCTGTTCGGAAATAAGGCTGTTTATAGTAATATTGAGCTAAGAAAGCTATTTTATCAGTCTCGCTTCGCATGGCTTCAAGCCGCGACCTATTTTGATTATGGCGCAGCAGCATTTTCGAGTGAAGATTGGGGTGAGAAGGGTCGTTCAAGTGTAGGAGTGGGTCTCCGCCTTGCCGTCCCTCAAGTGCATCGCCTCATGTTTCGCCTGGATTATGCCTGGAGTCTCGATCGAGCTGGAACGAGCAGTATCTCAGCAGGACTCAATCAATTTATTGATCCTTATCGCCCGTTATAATGGAGAGGTTTATTATGGAAGCAATGGTCCGCGATGGTTTGCGTTGGCTAGAGGGCATTGAAGACGGCACATTGGGAACAGGCGATCTCTATAATCTCTCGCAGAAAATGGATCCCGTTCTTATTCATCTCATCATCAAGTATTTGCGCAAAAAATACCCAAGCATCAAGCCCGAGGCCGCTGCCGTCATGGCAAGGCTGGTTGATCTCACGAGCAACTATCCGGAAGTGGTCAAGGCGATGAAAGAAGCGGAAGCCGATCCCGTTTCCGAATGGTTTGCCGATACCTATAATTTCGGGGAATTCTATTCGAAGCCGCAGGAAATGCTCGAGTTGATCGTCGAAAAACTCGAGAGCTAGACAAAGATGAGCGGATCGTCAAGAGCCCGAGGCTCTTACGCTTCCGCTGCTGCTTTTCCTTCGACTTTAAAGGCCTTCTGAAGATGCGCCGGTAGATCCTTCTTCATATCCACACCGACAACAGTCGAAACACCACCCTCTTGCATCGTCACCCCGTAGAGCTGATCCAAGACTTCCATCGTACGACGGTTGTGCGTAATAACGATGAACTGGAAGCGATCCGAGAGCGCGTCCAGAACAAGGTTATAGCGGCCGACGTTCGCTTCATCGAGCGGCGCATCAACCTCATCGAGGAAACAAAACGGTGTCGGCTTCGTCTTGAGGAGCGCAAAGATAAGGGAGATCGCAGTCAGAGCTTTCTCACCACCTGAGTAGAGGTTCATGCTTCGCGGCTTTTTACCAGGCATACGAACCATGATCTCAACACCAGCAGTCAGGGCGTCGTCGCTTGTGAGTTCGAGACGCGCTTCACCTGTTGGGAAGAGGATCGGGAAGAGTTCCATAAAGTTCTGATTTACGACTTCAAAGGTCGTAAGGAACTTGTCTTTAGAGGTCTCCATGATCTCTTCGATCGCTTCCTCGAGGAGGAGGATACTGCCGAGAACCTCTTCTTTTTGCGCCTGAATGAACTCATTCCTTGCAGAAATCTTCTCGTACTGCTCAACCGCAACCATGTTGATCGCGCCCATGCCCTCGAGATTGGTCTTGAGTTTATTCAGTTCCCGCGTGGTCTTATCGGCATCAAATTCCGGATCATCCACGTGAGGATGCGACATGAGGTCGATCTGATATTTTTCCTGAGCCTGATCCAAGAGACTGCGGCTGATCGTTTTGAGACGTTCAAGCTCGACAGTTTTCTTCGACAACTGGCGCTGAATTTCCATCTGCTTATCGCGGGCTTCTTTAAGCCGGCCTTCGACGACACGGAGTTCTTCAAAGACGCCAGCACTGCGTTCGCGCTTCACAGCCAGAGTTTCCTCGAGCTCTTCACGACGGTGAATATAGACTTCGATTTCCTGAGTCGCCTGAATCTGGGTCGTTTCCGCGGTGGAAATTTCCTGCTCGATGCGGCTTCTCTCTTCGTAGCGCTTCGCGAGGTTGGTCTGAAGGCGAGTCATCTGCTGACGCGACTGCTCCATACTTTCCTGAGTGCCCTGCGTTTTCATTTCAATCTTCGCAAGTTCCAGCTGTCTTTGCTGGTTCATGCGGCTGACTTCTTCGCGGCGGTCACTGATGCTCGATGATTCGTCGAGAAGGTTTTCGAGTTCGCCCTGCTGACGAACCTTTTCCTCACCGAGCGAAATACGAGCTTCCCCTAGTGTTTCGAGTTCACGCATGAGTTCGCGTTCCCGAAGATCGAGTTCGGTGATCTTCTGCTCGTTCTGAACCCTCTGCTCTTCCATATGCTGAAGCTGATTGCTCAGCTGCTGCATGTTGCTCATCGCGGCGAGCGTTTCTTTGTTTTGATGGGCAAGACGGTCGGCGATCGCGCGCAGCTGCGAGGACTCCTCGGCTTGCGTAAGATCGGCCAGATCCATATCGTCTTGCACGGCCTGCAGGAGCGCTTCGCTTTCAGCGAGTTGAATACTGAGGTTTTCAATATCACTCTTTCGGCTAAGGCTGCCTTTGCT
>SEDW01000525.1 GCA_004193325.1 Pseudomonadota bacterium
CCTTTGCGACTCGAACGAGTGTGGCCAATTTCTTTTTTGAGTTTTTCCGTGATGCGTTTTTGGCTGAAGTTAGCCGTCATGATGTTGGCCATAACCTGCTGGCGAGCCATGACATCGATGATCTTCTGCGGCGCGTGACCGAAGCCAAGCATACCGTAGCCACCCGAATCGTGCAGAACCGCACCATTCGCAGTAACAACCCAAGGACCCTGCGCATGAATCGCAACGTAAGGGTTAACCGAATTCGCTTCGTAGAAGTTTACGAAATCGCTTTGGAGAAAATGAATGAGATCAGCTTCCGGGAGACGGACCTTTTCGCCGAATTCTTCTTCGAGTTTCAAAAACTCGGTGTAGGCGACGTTTACCGCTTCTACGAGATCACGATCAGTTTTTGCAAACGCCTCGAGCGTTGCATCATCCAATCCTTTCGTGACGGCAGGACCGCTACGACGACGAATTTCGTGAAGTTTCTTGATAAGCTCCATGACTCACTCCCATTATTTCAAAGCTACGATTAGGCCTTAAATCGACCCCAGCAAGGCACACCCTTAAATCTGCCTTTTAATCGAGTAGTCTCATGGACTTAAGCTTGAATAAAAGACAGTGCGACTTCGAGCGACCAACGTGTCTCACGAAACCATTCCAGTTCATTGAGGAACAGTTGACCCTTTTCGTCCCTGACAATCAGACCTAGATCGATTGCCTGTTTCAGGATGGGCCGGGGCTCGAGACTATAACCAGTTTTATCCTTGATAGCACTGATATTAATGCCTCTTGCCGTTCTTAATCCCGAACTCACCACTTCCAAAATCCAGGCTTCCACATCACGATCAGCGTCGATCTGATTGTAGTGACGAGTCAGTATACCCTGAAGATTCGCGGCAGGCTCCGGAACAAACGTTCGCCAATTCCCGCTTTGTTGCCAGCGGGTACCGTAAGGCCCTAATTCTTCGAGAAAGCTGTGCGCTCCTGCCCCAAGAGCCAAATAGGAGCCTCCATGCCAATATAACCCATTATGCTGAGCTTCGAAGCCAGGAAGATGCCAGTTGGAAACTTCTTCATGCTCATAGCCAGCATCTTTCATCATCTTGCAAGCCGTCTCGTAGAAGCCGTAGAGTCGATCATCATCGATCGCTTCCATTTTTCCTCGAGCGACACGGCGTGCAAACGGAGTACTTCCCTCGAAAGTCAGGTTATAGAGGCTGGCGTGAGTGGCGCCAGATTTCGTCAAGAGTGAAAGGTCCTCTTCCCAATCCTTTTCGGTCTGTCCGGGCCAACCATAAATCAAATCGACATTACAATTCGGGAAGTATTTTCTTACAAGTCGTACAGCTTCCAAGGCTTTTTCCCGACTATGCTCCCGCGTAAGAGCTTTCAGGCCCTCTTCGTTGAAGGACTGAACACCTAACGAAATCCGATTAATCCCGGCTAAGGCCCAGATTTTCAGACTCTCTTCGTTGATATGTTCGGGATTGGCTTCGAGCGTAACCTCGGCACCAGCGCGGGTATGCTTCAAAATCTTTTGCATGATAGGAATGATTTCATGTGTAACGAGGCTTGGGGTTCCACCTCCCCAAAACACAGAATAAAACTCTTTGGGAGAACCTGGAATTTCATCCCAGGCCTTGATGTAGTCGTCGAGGAGATGTTCGAGAGAATCGATATAAGATTTTTTCTGCTCTTCCGAATAAAGCGCGGACTTCACGAAATCGCAGTAGTGGCAAATCCGTGAGCAAAAAGGCAAATGCAGATAAAGTCCGAGTTTATGCAAGGGAAAAGCTTTCTTATTCAAAGGAGCCGTGATCTTCTAGAGGGGCCGAGCGAGGTCCAGATTCGTTGTGAAATTCTGCGGTCTTCGCAATCTTCACGACTCGTGTATCAAAAATATAATCGTGCAGTGTGCGTTTTTCTTTATTGAATCCGGCAGCAATATACCCGATCCCAAGGGTCAGACCACTCACAAGCTTGCCGACGGAATCACGAAAAAATCCTCGAAGAAAACCGATGCGCTGACCCGTCTGATTATCAACGACAACAAGCGAAAAAGCTTTCTTGCCGAGAGTTGCACCCCAAAAGGAATAAAGCGCGCCGGCATAAATCCCGGTGAGAATGTAAGTGGAAAGAGAGAGTTTCACCGTCTCAGAGAAAGTCGAAACTTCCGTAGATGAGAAATATTTAAAACCCGTCGCCGCATGAAAGACGAAACCCACCAGCAGGCTATCGATAATGGTCGGGAGCACACGCACCCAAAATCCTGCTGGAATCGCCACATCCTTCGCCATGAACACTCCTCAAACACTCAGGTTACGCCTTGGGCCAACGCTGCAAAGCTTCGGTGAGTTCCACCAGAGGCAGTCCAACGACATTCGAATAAGAACCCTGAATGGAACGGACCAAAAATCCGCCGATCCCTTGAATTCCGTAAGCCCCTGCTTTATCGAGCGGCTCTTTCGTTTGGACATAATATCCGATTTCGGCTTGAGATAGTTCTTTAAAATAAACGAGCGTTTCCACAGCAAAGCTCTCGCGATGGACCTTGCCCTCACGGTCACCGACGAGAGAAACGGCCGTGATCACTTTATGAGAACGTCCTGACATCGACGTCAGCATACGAATCGCATCGGCCGGATCGAGAGGTTTTTCCAAAACGATTTCGTCCAACAGACCAATGGTGTCAGCACCGATGGCAATTACTGGAGTCGTCTTATCAGCCCTCAGCTTATAGACTGCCTCGGCCTTTTCCATAGAATTTCTTTTCGCATAATCGAGACCTGTTTCGCCCGGACGATGTTTTTCTTCCGTTGCCGGAGAAACCACCGCAAAGGGCAGACCGAGGTAGGCCAGCAGTTCTTTTCTGCGAGGCGACGTGCTCGCCAGGATCAGGCTGGACGAAAAATTCTCAAGAGCGCTTGGCATAAAGTTCCCATGTTTTGTGAATCGTGGAGGCGCTCACAGCGCCCTCTCTGAGCATCGTCCACGATCCGTCGTCTTCGATTCGGA
>SEDW01000040.1 GCA_004193325.1 Pseudomonadota bacterium
TTCGGCAGACGAGGGGAAGACTTCACTTTTGAGTATTAGGGGAGTAATTCTAGAGATTTAGAGTCAAGTAATTAAAAGATAAAACTGACTTTTTGGTCAAAAGCCCCAATTCATACCGATGACTCCGCCGTATCCAAACAGTTTATACTTGGCATTGAATTCTGTCAGACTTTGACCATCCGTTCCCTTGAGAACAATGATCCCGGCAAAGAGCGGAAGCCCTGCATTATCAAAATTTAAATCGAGGTGAAGAGCAAATGCAGGAATCGTCGGCAGAGTCACATTTCGATTGTCCGCGTAGGATAGGCTCTTATAAATAAAAGTCGGTTCGAAGACGAGTGATTTGCTCGCGAGGGGAATGGCTGCACTGATCTGCACCTTGAAATAATCTTCCTGACTCGTCGCACCACCGAGTGTCTTATTACCACCGCCACTGGCTTCAATCGCCGCAAATTCTCCATAAATCGACGAACCCCAGGCATCCCTTCTCATAAAGATGGAGACCGTGGTGGGCTCGAAGAGAACATCATTGAGTTGCAGTGATGTATTGTCGATCGAATTCGATTTGGTCATCGACCGATTTTTTTCCACGCCTGCCTGATAAGCAAAACCCGCATCAAAGCTCGATCCGTGCTTGGTCACCGACAGGTGAGGCCGAGCATAGAAGGCGGAATGGTAGGCATCTTTCGAGGTGAAGGAAACCGCCTCGGATTTATAATCATAGTTACGGATGTAAAAGCTGTCCGCACCGAGGGCAATGTCGAGGTTGTTCGTGGTCGCATAAACGAGATCGAGGCGAGGTTGGGCTTCGACCCAACTTGCATCACTGACGATTCGCGGCTCGTCCTTGCATTATTTTTAATGATTGAAGACATTCTAGGGAATCTGACCGGGCGGGGGAAGCCTTAAATGGCTTCCCAGTCTTTACCAATGAGAGAGAGGTTGGTTTGACCACGGAAGGTGTTCTTGGTCGCGTAGACCAAAAAGCGGGCTCGTTTCATAAATTCCAGTTCTTCGTGCACTTCATTGAAGAACATCAACTTCTGCGGCGAGCCGCTCTCGGTATCGATTTGAATCGAGGTGTGCTTGGGAGCACCACTGGCTTTGTCGAGCAGGAAACGAACGTTTTTGATTTCGGCTTCAATGCAAAAAAGTGGCTCTTCAAATCCATGACCGAAGGGCTTGAGTCCATCCAGACTCTGAGCCAGGGAAAGATCGAGGAGCTTAAGCGGGAGCTTCGTGTCAAAGCTCACCTTGCTCAGCCAGATCTCTGGATTTTCGGCCATCCTTGCCCTGGCGAAATCGTTAAGGGCTGCACGCAACGCTTCCTCGTTTTCGGCTGGAAAAGTAAAACCGCCGGCAGCCGCATGGCCTCCGAATTTTTCGAAGAGCGGCGCCGTCGAAGTCATAGCATCTGTTACGTCAAAGCCTGGGAGCGATCTTGCGGAGCCTTTGCATTTGTCGCCCTTTCGTTCGAAAAGCCAAGTCGGTTTCCAATACGTTTCGGTGATTTTGCTAGCTGCAATGCCCACGACTCCGGGATGCCAGCCCTCATTGCCGAGGAACAAAATCGCATCATCATTATGCTGACGAGCGAAGTGATGCGCCTCGTGCACGATGCGGGTCTGGATAAGTTTGCGTTCCTCGTTGCAGGTACCCATAAAGTGAACCAAAGGTTCCGGATCGTCATGGATAAAGGCAGCAATAACTTCTTTCGCATGGCTTAAGCGGCCGACAGCATTGATCCTCGGACCGATGCGAAAACCAACATCTTTTTCATCAAGGCCTTCTTCGAGAGAGCAAGCCTCTTTCAAACGGCGGAGGACAGGTCTCTTGCTCTTCAAAAGGGACTTAACCCCCATGTTCGCGAGCTTATGATTTACGCCGTTTAAAGGCACCACATCGCAAATCGTCGCCATGCCCACGAGCGCGAGAATATCCGACCATGTTTCTGCCGGAATCGTAAAGTGCTGAGCGAGTTTTCTGAGGAGGACAAAGGTGATCCCTGCACCACACATTTCCTGGTATTCAGGATTTGGATGCATCTTGGGATTGAGAATGATGCAGTCGGGCATCTTCTCGGGCTGAATCTTATGGTGATCCGTGCAGATGAACTCAACGCCACGCGAGCGGCAATAGGAAGCCTCTGCATTGGCGGTGATGCCGGTATCCATCGTGATGATGAGTTCAGCCTTCTCCACATCGATCAGATGTTCCACGGCCTTCAAATTGAGGCCGTAGCCCTCCTCGAAGCGGCAGGGGATATAGGGAACATAGTTCTTATGGCCAAGCGCTTCCAGAAACCAGATCCAGCTCACGCAGCTCATCGTGCCATCGACATCGTAGTCAGCATAGAGGGCGATGCGCTTGCCTTTTTGGATAGCATCACCAATCACTTGGGCGGCATCCAGAAGGCCGTAGTCGCCATAGGTAAGCTGTTCGACCGGAACGAATTTTCTATTTTCACAAATTATATTTTGTAAATCATTCAAATTGTCAGGCTGTTGGTCTTGAGAAGGCAGCCATCTACGGTATTTTTTTCCCACAGGCAGTCCTTTTTTACAGAGCGGAGGCCCTAGAGCCAGCAGCAGAATACATGGATTAAGCCCCTAGGTATAGAGCCATTTTGTCTGCTGAATTGTGACTCGGCCAATGGGCAATTCTTTCCCGAGGTACTCAAGTTCTGCCTAGCTCTGTCGATAGAATTCGCGAGGCACGCATGAGCTGTGCTGAGGTCTGAATGAATCGGATCTGAACGCTTAGACAGGATGTCACCCATGAAACTCCTCCGCTACTCAAAGAACTCAATGAAAGTACTTTGCCTCGCGCTACTATTGAATGCCTGTGCCGGTGGCGAAGAAGGCGAAGAAGCTGTCGATGGTAATGAAATGAATAACGCAGCTGACGCTGAAGAAAACGGCAACGGCGAAAACGGCAACGAAACCGGATTCAATGAAGAATCCAATAATTCTAATGAAAATCTCAGTAATAATAATGCAAACATGAACAACGAGAACTTGGGTAACAACGGCAACAACCTTCTCAACAATGAGAATCTTGGTGCAGAAGCTAACGCAGCTCCAGCGGCTAATGAATTCGTTAACAACGCAGCCGGTGAAAATTTTCTCGCGAACGATGGCGCGGCAAATGCTGCCGCGGAAGCGCCTGCAGACCTCTCTGTGACACAAAACAGCACTGAAGACTTGGGGATTCCAGCCGCTGGTGATACAATGGTTGGAAATCAAGACGCAGGCGCTCAAACAAATGTTGCCCCACCCAATGCAAATATGGGTGCCACTGACACGTCTCTTGCGGCTCCCGCAGCGACTTCAGGTGGAACTGTCCGCTACATTACACGCAGCGGCACGAGCGCTTACGATAGGCCTCAAGGCCAAGTCGTAAAAAATTATGAGCAGGGTGACCACCCGGTTGTAACTGCTGATGGAGAATGGGTTCGCACGTCTGATGGCATGTTTGTTCCTTCCTCATCTGTCACGACAAGACCAGTACCACGCGCGAAATCCGCTAAATCGTGGCGCTGACATTAAGACTGACGCAGAATTTTCTTGGTTGACAGAGGGGACCATAATTGGTTCCCTCATGGACTTTGACTCTGATTTACTCGATGTTTCTTAACGAAACGTAACTTAAAGGAGACAGCATGGTCAATCTGCGCACAGTAGCATTAAGCGCCGGTCTATGCCTCCTCGCAGCTTGCAAACCGCAAGCGAGCGATGAGGCCAAGGCTCCGCCTGGTACACAAAAAAGTGAAGTGAATGTTCAGGAAGTTCCAACGAACTACATCAGTGAACATGAATTTCAAAAGGGCTCGAGCTTCTACAACTCACTCCGCGCGTTGAACATCGACTCCGCAACAATTCTCAAAATCGTCGACAGTGCAAAAAAAGTTTTCCCACTCCAAGAAATTGGTGCAGGAACTCGTTACACTATCGCTTGGCGTTCGGATGACAAAACCGATCCAGACTCGATTGAATTGCGGATCGCTGCCGATTCTAGCTTGTTAATCGAAAGAGATAACGACTCCGAGCTAGAATGGACAGCGACGAAGACTGTTCTTCCCGTTACAATTCAAAAGAAAACATTCATCGGTGTTGTGGATAGCAGTCTTTGGGAATCAGCCGATCTCGTCGGTATGGATCCAAGCCTCATCACAAGTCTCACAGAAGTCTTCGCCTGGCAGGTGGACTTTACTCGTCAGGTTCGTCGCGGCGACCGCTGGCGTTTGACGGTCGAACAAAAAATCGTTAACGATCAGGTTATCGGCTGGGGCAACATTCTTGCTGCAGAATATGACAACGGATCGCAAAGCTTCACCGGCGTGCGTTATCCGCAAATCGGTCCGAACGCTTCCTACTACGCGGCTAACGGTAGCAGTCTGAAGCAACTTTTCATCAAGAGCCCAATTAAGTTTGGTCGCGTGACATCGGGCTTTTCCAAGGGCCGTTTCCACCCGATCCTCAAGATCCTTCGCCCACACAACGGCGTTGATTACGGCGCTCCGGTTGGTACACCGATCATGACCATCGGTCGCGGAACAATCGTTGACATGGGCGCGCGTGGCGGCTCTGGCAACCTCATCAAGATTCAACACAATGGCACTTACGCGACAGCATATCTTCATATGAAAGCCTTCGCAGCTGGCCTTCGTAAAGGGTCTGTCGTTGAGCAGGGTCAGGTCATTGGTTATGTGGGAACAACAGGTCTTTCCACAGGTCCACACCTTCACTTTGCCTTCTACGAAAACGGTACTTACGTCGATCCATTAGGACGTAAATTTCCTTCGGCTGATCCCATCGCGAAAGCGGATTTGCCAAACTTCCTGAAAGAAGTGAGCGGCGTTCTTCGCACTCTTCCTGATTGGAACGTTGCCCAACACGTGATGCCGAGCGGCGAACGTCAGAACTGATCGATACATAATTCTACGAGCCCGGATCCATTGGTATCCGGGCTTTTTTTGCGTTTGATTTCACAATGAAGTTAGAATGGAGAATCAAACGACCGACATGAGGAGCATAGACCTTGTCAATCAACCGGAAATTGGCTCAGAAGCTCTCGGAATGGTCAGCCTTGGGGCTGATCAGCCCGGAGCAGGCAAAATCAATAGAACGGCACGAATTGGAGACGGAGTCCAAACATGGGTTTATCTTCGCCATAAGTCTTCTGGCAGCCTGCTGTATTGTGCTTGGCATCGTGGCTTTGATCGCCTCGAACTGGGCGGAGATTCCGGCCGCACTAAAACTCAGCGTATTCTTCGTTAGCTTTGCGGGACTCAGCGCTCTGCTGGTATTTCGTGAGAAGAATACTGCTCTCATCTCAGAGGTTCTCCGCCTCGCATTGATGGGCCTTGTCTTCGGTGGCATTGGCCTCGTGGCACAGATTTATCATCTGCATTCCTCACCATGGAAAGGGCTGGCGTTCTGGAGTGGGTGCACAATCCTTCTGGCCCTGAGCTCGACGTCGATCTGGGGAGCGGGCCTTTGGTTGACGATGTCGCTCTTTGCACTTGTGAGTTATCTAGACAGTTTGCATCTACACGTGACGATGGACACAGCGATCTTCACCCTTTGTGTCGGTGCAATCGGAATCCTCGCGACGCTGCCCTGGAAGCGGTTTCCTAACCTTATTCACTTTAGAAAAGTCGGCTTCGTCTATGCCTCGCTCGCTACCGTAGTGTTCACTATCCTCACCGGATATCGCTTTGATGCCATCATGGATATGAAAGTCTATGTCTCGCTTCTAAGCATGTTCTTTCTTTGGGGGCTGGCGGTGCAGCTGACTCCTACACTTTATTCGCCTCAATTCCGGATGACCTTCTTCACGTTCCTTTTCGCAGCCGCGATGCAAGTCGTCCTCTTGCCCTTTTTTGGCGAAAATCCAGAAACCAATATCCTTCGCAAATTACTAACAACTCTTTTATTCACAGGCGGGACATTAGGCCTCGGACTCTCCGCGTTTTATTTCGGATCGAAAAGGATTTTTGAACTGACATGTCTTTTCATATTCACGAGACTTCTCATATTCTATGCAGAACTTTTTATGAGTCTTTCTCTCACCGGTTTTGCCTTGATCTCGATGGGTATCATTATTTTTGCTGGACTCTGGGCCTGGCATAAGTGGAAAAATGTTATCTTCGCCAAGCTGGAGAAAAAATCTCATGGATAAATTCCGCTCGAAGGCCTTTGCTTTAGCTTCCGTCCTACTTCCTCTCATCGCTTTGCTGGGCTGGACAATTTCTGTTGAAATTAAAAGCGATGGTGGCGTGAGCAAACGGGCGAAAATCGTCGGTTATGATCCCGTCGATCTCCTCTCTGGCCATTATCTCGTCTTCCGTTATGACTTTGGGAAGTTGAAGATCTGCGACGATGTTCCCAATCACATGAACGTTTGTGTCTGTGTCAGGGATGGGATTGAGGAGGATGGAGGACTGATTGCGACTCAAAAAGTTGACTGTGATCGGGCAGAGAAATCCTGTGATCTTCACATCAAGGGCAATTGTCAGTACACAACGTTTTTAACGACTTCAGAACGCTTCTACTTCCCGGAGTCCTACTCGGGGGTACTAGCCCGAGTCCCAGAAGGGGCTCAGGCGGAAATCAGTATCCAAAAGGGGGGAGTCATTAGTCTCAAGAACATTTATGTCAAGACGCAACCCCTCCTCGACTGGGCAAAAGACAGACTAAGTCCCGAGGCTCTCAAGCCCTAGTCGGCGTTGCCGGCTCTATCGTCCAGGTCGCGTTAAGATTCGAACGGGATCGCAAATCCGTTCGGATCATACCCGGAATGCTGATCACAAGTTCAAACGAGGCAAAACGCCCTTTGCGCTCTCCCAGCTTCACTGCAATCGTCCCGCCTCGTCGCTCAAGCATAGTCCGTATCGCATCCATGCCTATCCCTCGGCCTGATACCACTGACACTTCATCTTTGGTCGTGAGTCCAGGCAGAAAAATCGCATCCGCATCGGTTTCATCCGCAAAATTCTCAAACTTCTTAACGTCTGTCTTGTGCAGTTCAGCCATCTTCTCCCGGATCATTTCCAGATCAAGGCCCCGCCCGTCATCGCGGAATACAAAGGAATTGTCATAGACATCGATCGTGATCAAACCGCTTGGCTTCTTACCCATGACCGACCGTTCCTCGGGACTCTCAATGCCATGATCTATCGCATTGCCAACGAGGTGAACCATGATCGATTCAAAAAAGGTTGAATCTTTGATATCAACAAAGTGAGGACCCTGCTTGTCGTTGATCGTGATCAAAGCCAGCTTTTCAAGACTCTTGGCAGAAATCCCTAACATGCGAATGGACGGCAGGTCGGCGAAGAAGTTGATCGCTGATTTATTGATGTAATGCTGGATACGATCCGTTCGTTCGCCATTGATCGCGGCTCTCAAATCATCTTCGTCGACGAAAATTTTGCCCTGGGCTTCGGTCCTTCCGAAAATCTCCGAGCGTTGCGTTTCATAAATATTAAAAGTCTTGATCAATTCCTTCATCGGCCGTTCGATGTTGAGGCCCATGACAACGGCGTCTTCGAAATTATGAATGCGTTCGGTGAGTCCCGTCAAACGCAGAGTGCGAGTCTCACCCTTCAAGGTGTGCGCGACCAGCTTGATTCGACGCTGATCCATGTCTGGCACTTTGACCAATTTTTGCAGATCTTCAATATTTCTCGAAAAGTTTTGAAAGAAGATACCGATCTTTCGCCAGTCACAGGCAATGAGTTCACCAATGATCTGTAATTTTCCTTCGCTCTTGATTGCCGATTTTTTGGCAGCCTGGAGAAGGGTTTCGTCAGAAATCGTCACAAGAATTTTATCGATTTTACCTTCGACCAGTAGAGGTGACCAGGTCATCCGATAATAGTGCTCGTTTTCGTCTGTCGTCAGAGAGGAAGAGGTCGACGTTGCAGGAAAATGAGCGGAATTGAGTTCCCAGGATATCTCGGATTCATGAATGCAGGAATGGAGTGCATTCGTGATCATTTCCCGGTTGTCGGCAGTGATTCCGATGCGGTCCAGCAGTGCGTCAAAGCTCAATTCCTTGACACTTCGAATCGACAGAGATTCGACCAGAAACTTTGAAAAATCTTCGCCGATAATAAGCTTACCGTTCCGACTTTCGATCGACAGAATTCCAACCGGAATACTTTCGAGCATGTTCTGAATCTCGGCCGATTTTTCGTAAACTTCTGCCTTGAGATTGAGAACGTCACGTTCTGCATAAACAGCTTTGATTCCCTCGACGAGGTAAAGGGCAAAAAAGACGATACCGCCGAGTATTGCCACAGAACCAAGCATCGGGCCTGTCATCAGGCCTTCGATGATCAACAAATCGCTGATTGTAAGGAGCACAAATAGAGTCAGGCTGATAATCTTCATCGTCGAGGATCGGTCAAAGCCTTGATGGATGGACTTTCTAAGAAGAGCGGCGAGAGCTATCGACATCGTAATGATGTAGGGCAGCATCGGGAAATTCGTGCCGAACTGAACAGCATCCCCACTCTTGCCAGCGACAATGAAGAATAAACCGACAAGCAAACAGGCGAGATAAAAGATGAGATTTTTCCGACCGATGATGCCGGTCTTTTCAAAAGCGTAGAAGAGAAAACCGCTTCCCAACCAGAGGGCTCCATCAGTCAATTTATGGGTGAAGAGCATGTCCAGGGACAGACCAAAGAGATAGGGACTGGAGAAGAAGAGGTAAATTGAAAAGGATAACGAAGCCAAGGCAAAGGACACTGTCAAATCCCGAGACATCTTACCCAGAAATACGAGTACGCACATGATAAAGACGATTAGCAGGCCACCGCCGCAAATGATGTTCAACGTTTCATAAAAGAAATTGTGCATCGGCAAAGATTTTACCAGATGAGGCCAGTAGCTGATGCGGGCAAAATATTTAGTATAGGAATAAGCTGTCCATTCCAGCTCCTGACCTTGAGTTAAATCTGCGCAGGCAATGGAAAAGGTGCCGAAGAGGGAATGAACCTTTTTAAAGCTCGGGTCTCCCAGGCGTTGAATCTCCCTTCCATCAAGCTTAACCACGTGGGCACCATGCACGACTGCAGGAAAATCAATAAAGGCTGCCTTGTCGCTTTTACAAGCGTCAACGATCGCGCTCGAAGTCATCTGAGCTTCGTACCAACCGTCGCCATTCAATTGAAAAACTTCTGACCGACTCATCTTCCACTGGTCGCTCGGGGAATCGGGGATGACCTTGACTCCGAATATACTGGTCGTGAGGAAGAGCATACTAACAGCAAAATGGTTTATAAAATCCAAAGTGTTGCCGATCTAATTGAGAGTTTGAGATGCACGCAATCATATCATTTTGATGAAATCTTTAAATTGAGAAAGTATGCCCTAGAGGATGCTTACCCTTTTTTTCAACCTTTTGCATGGAACTCATGGCATAATTAGAGGCAACAAAATGCAAGGGTGAACCACGATGAAGGTAGACGAACAACGTGTAACTATTTCACCTTCTACGTTCCGTTTAATCCTTTTCACTGCTTCTATTTCACTGCACGCGATCGGCTGCGCCCCGAAAGGCGAATTGAAGCGTACAATTCATCCTCCTCACAAAAAGTATCTGGACCGTCTTGCTCCAGCCACGGCGATATCAGTAAACACAGCTCTTCGCGAAGATCTGCAGCAGCTTACCAAAGGGCTCCCCGAGTCTTGCAATCTCGATAGCGCTTCTTTGCTCAGTCTCCACTGCCGCAGCGAAAAATGGTTAGTCGAACGGAGCTATCCTTTCAAAGGCCAAATCGATCCAAAAACAGATTGTCAGCACAATAATGAAATCATTAAGTGCCTCACGAAAAACCCTCCTTTTGCCCTCTACCTCGACTGGCACAGTTCTCACGAGAAGTTTCTTCGCGAGAATTTTCTTACCTGGAAAGAATCCGTGCATCAGATATGGGATGACAAGCTCTCCCCTGACGAACGCAAAGAAAGCGAAGGTATTTTAGCTAGTCTGGATTGGTTAACTCAAAAGTTGAGCACCGAAGCCGCGCCCACGGCAGCTGATGCTGATCAGTTGGTAAAAACACTTGGACTTGAACTCGGGCAGATGAAAAAGAGTCAGGATTTTTTGAGCGGAATGCAATCGGCGAGGCTATCGGGCAAACTCAATCTCAAGATGCTTCTCGATCGAATGGATGCTTTTTATGAACAGACTCATGGGCCATCCCCTCTTTGGGAGGATCTGCGCAGCATGAGTCTCGAAGGTTTGGACGAAGGTTAAGCTTCTGGCGGAATTCCAGTTGGAATGATCGGTCTTGGAATACCGGTCTTCTCATAGAATTCTTTGATGCTCGGCTCGAGCTTAGTGATTACTTCATCAACACTGCGAACCAAAATGATGGAATTGAAATCTTTCTGATCCATCAGCGATCTCGCCAAGGGAAATTCCTCCATCCATTTCAATAGTGGTTCCCACATCGATCCGAGAAGGATCAATGGACGCTGGGGAATATGATTCACCTGCATGAGCTGCCAGGTGTAAAAGAGTTCCAGAAGAGTGCCGATACCACCCGGAGTAACGACAACCGCGTGACTGATGCGCATGAATTCATCGAGGCGTGACGAGAAACGACGGTGATGGTACTTCACGTCGAGGTGAAGGTTCGTATCCGTTTCAAAGGGCAATTCAATATGCAGACCAAAGGAGCGACTGTGATTGCTGCCTTCCTTTGCCCCGAGATTTGCCGCTTCCATGAGACCAGGGCCACCCCCTGTCACAATATCTACACCGCGAGACGCCAGCTTTTTGGCAAGAGCGTAAACTTCTCTATATTCGTCAGTGTCGGGCTTGATGCGTGCTGATCCGAAGATACTTACACGGTAAAAGTCAGTCCCGATCTCCGTCACCAGACTGTCTAGGTCAGCAACGATATCATTGAGTTGTTGAATTTTTTTACTTAAGAATTTTCTGTATCTCTTTTGTTCAACCGTCATGAGTGAGGTCCTCCCAAGCCTACGTTAACAAAGTCTAGGACAAGTACCTAGGCCAAATTACAGGGCGAATTTAAGCAGCTTTTATTCCGATGGCTGCGAGCCAGTTCTACGTGACAGAATCTTTTCATCCCGCTCATTGCCACCGAAGAGCAGATCCCATCTGCGCACGATAATTTCCAGCGGAATAAGCAAGATCAGCAGAATTCCCCACCAGTTATCAAAGACCCAGTAGTAGTCGGGCATAAGCTTCTGTTCTGACTTCTCAGCACTCGCAAGATTACCCGTTACCTTGGTAAACCACTCCTCAAGTGCATAAGAATTGTCGTTACTGTCTAAAAGAGAGGCTCCGGTCAGACTGCTCAACTGTTCCAGACGGTGCAGCGAGCCTTCCATTTCTGCATCTCGGTAGGACTCAGGAATAACTCCAAACGCCGAGGTTTTCACGCGCCCGAAAGCGGGATGCTGGCCCTCGAGGTTGAGTTCACAGACCGAACCGCTGGCCATTCGATTGCCTATCGAGCCACTCACCAGCCACTGATCGGAGCTCAGCATCTGACGACTGATCTTTTGCGCCGGCAGGTCGATACCGCAAAGTCGGTAGCGCCAGTTGTCGCCTTCTTCCAGATAGCGGGCGGCGGCTCCGCGAATACGTGCCGACCAGACCGTTTCTTCACCCTGGGTCGAGAGGCTGAAATCTTGCACCCAAAGAGGTCTTTGCAATTCTTCCCGGAGGAGCCAGGTCATCGCCGAGCGCATGAAGCTTTGGTAGTTGTCGCGAGAGGTCTGCGATTCCATACCAAGGCGCCAGAGATCGTCCGAGAAGATCCAGATCGCCCGGCCTTTGCCGGGATAGGAAGCAGCAGCGAGCAGACTTTTTTTGCCATCTTCGCGGTTCGCCATCAGCAGCGGAGTTGAACTCGCCGTGTTGAGCTCAACGTTGTCGAGCGTATGAAGCCCATGGAAACTGCCATTGTCCCGAAGTTTGAGATTAAGCTGCGCCCAATCATCAAAAACAGTGGCGAGCTGCCGTTTCTCCCGCGAGGGTTCTGCCAAGGAAATTGTAAACTTGGCATTGCGATCGTAGGGTATCGAACCGATATCAGAATTAAAGCCCATTCCTCCTGCGGCACCTGCTTTGTTGCCTTTGAAAGGCAAGAGCGCTGCCAGGGGTGAAGAGGAGACATCGAGATCATGCAAGGCGCGTGGACCACCAATAAACAGGAGTCCGCCGCCATTCAGCACAAAATCCACGAGATTTTTCTGGTAGCTTGGCTCGAGAAACTGAAAGAGTGAGAAGTTTTGTATGATGACAGCCCGAAAATTTGGCAACTCTTCGTTGAAGAGCCGTTCCACCGGAAAAGGGATAAGGCTGAGTTCCCGTTCATTGCTAAACTGAGCATCGCTCGGGTCCCGCAGAATGAAAAAGCTAATGAGGTCATACTTGGGTTCCGACTTCAGATAACGTCGAACAAAGCGTCCGTCCCACGACGGCGATCCCAAGAGGTGAAGCAGACCAATTGTATTGGGAAGAATTTCGATACTTTTGTAGAGAGTGTTATCCCAGAGCGCAGCTTCATTGGCGATCGGGAGCACCTGCAATTTCACGAGGTGGGTGCCGCGAGCCAAAGGCGGCAGAGGAACCCGCACGACGAGAGATTTTTCATTGGGCCGAAAGTTGACGTTGATCGAAGCCAGATTTTTATCGAGCACCGAGGCCTGAACCTGAACCGTTAATTCTTCGTCAAGATGGGACGAACGACGAAAGACCGTCGCTTCCATTTCCACGACCTTCTGATCAAAGCCAAAATCAGGACCCGAAGTCATCTCAATCCAAAGATTGTCCTGCTCCTTGTGATCGGCCGCGAGAATCATCCCAAGGGTCTTATCGTTTTGCCGACCGCTGCCTTTGAGTTGAGGAGCCCACTGAGAGCTGGGCTGTGAGTCTCCGCCGTCTGACAGAAGAATCCACGGCTCTCCATGGGTCAAGGGCATCCAGGCTTGAACGGCTTGCGCGAGAGGAGTATAGCCCTTCTCCACATCATTGCTGAGTTCAGAGAGTTTCGTGTGCTGAATGCGGCAACCAAAGCGCCGGCAGAGTTCGTCGAGCTTGACCTGCATCGACTCCCGAATCGATGTCGACATCGATTGCGAATCGTCTTCCAGGTAGTGCAGAGTTCTTAGGCTCAGCGAACTCGTCACGATAGTTTTGTCGAGGCGCGGCTTGATAGCCATAACGATGGGGATAATCCATCCCAGGCGAAGCAGACTCGAAATGAAGCCTCTTTTCCAGCCGTATTTACGAATCCAGAAAAAGCTCAGCAGGAGATAGCCTAAGCCTAATACGATAAGAATTTCATTGAATTCTGACACGTTATCGTAACCTCTTTAGGATCTCAGGCAAGTGAACCTGATCTTTTTTATAATCGGTCGTGAGAACGACCATCATCAGATTGATGAAGATTTTGCTCGCTTGTTCGCTAGTCAGATTCGGAAAACAGGTGGACGATCTCGCAGCCGTCAACGCCTCTATAAAATCACCGGGAATAAGCAAAACTGCTAGCCGTTGATCGAATTGAAAGCCTTCCCAACCGATATCGCCGCATTGAGGTAATGATGCCAGGAGGTGAAAACTTCGCATCAATTCATGATCAGGTGGAATAAGTTTCCACTGGCCCTGAGGCATCGCCTCAACGATTTTGTTGCGGAAATCTCCGGCATTCTTATAGTTCTCGACAACCAAAAAGCCACCGCGTTGAAGCCACGAAACCAATTCCGCACGCTCGCTACGGCTGAGGCTCTCTATGATCGCCGGCGAGGCGACCCATAGCCAGGGTTCACTCAGGGAATCGGCGTTGAGTTGACTGTTCTGCTTGACCTGCTCCATGAGTTCAATACTTGTGCGGCCCGATACATCTCGTTTCACGGTCGTCAGATTCGGCGTCTTGGAATAACCTCTCCAGACCATAGACACTCGTGATGCTTTCCACTCTAGGCCACTTGCCCATTCCGGCACTCGTCGAATCGAGGGGCGCGACTTGAAAGAGGGAATTAAGGATCAAGGGCATGCGTCCAAAGCTGATTCCGGTTTGTGCCGATGGCGTCAGCGGTACGCTGAAAGCGAGCAGACGGATACCGGTCGTCTTATTCAAAAACTGCATAGCCAAAGCACCTAGAGGACTGTTGATATCGCCGCCCAGCTGTAGCGCACCGATCGAATTGAGAGCTCCGATGTACTGGTCTCTTGTCTCAAGCCCTTCGCAGTAAGCAGGCATCGCCGTTCCATCCTTTGGCGCCTGAATGAAACTCGAAGCGCAGGCACAGAGTTCGCTATAGTCGCGCATGCCTTCGCTTGGCAAGAGCCAGATCTGCCGGTTATATTCCGTAGCTTTTTTTATGTTCGGACAAAAGAAGCTGCGCGGCTGAGCGGGCTTTGCTTCAGCAATCAAAAGCTGACTGTTGAATTCCGTTTCCGCTTTGATCTTGTCGAGTCGCTGAGTCTTAAAGCCGAGAACATCCAGACTCGTCTTCAAATGAAAGATCGCATCCTCAAGAAACATCTCTCCACCAGGCTGCGAAATGAGAATCGCTTTCCGGTCTCGGGCATTGAGCCAGCTCCGAAAGGTATTATCGGCAAGAAGATCGTCCTTCGCGTCGGTCTTTACTCTCCAGGTCAAGACCTTCTGCGTGGGATTGGTATCGGTCGGCAGTTTCATTTCGATTTCGATGCTGCTCGTCGTGCCTTCAAAGCTAAAAGCCTGCTCAGGGGATATTTTGCCGTCCATTTCGAGCGACAAGCTTCCTTTTAAGGCATCGCCCGAACCGGAACGTCTGACGGTCACTGTCCAGTTTTGCTGCGCATCGCTTTGGGTCGGAGCCTTGACGTCGTCGATGAAGATGTTATTGCCTCGAACCATATCGCGCTGAAGAGGATACCAGGAGACCTGTACCTTCTTCTCAAGATAAGCCCAGTTAAAATCCTCCCAGCTCGCTCGATCGCTGTCCGAGACGACGACGATATGTTCAATGTCAGGAGCAATGGCCAGAATCTGTTCCACCGCTGCACCGATCTTAAATCCAGCGCGATGCATTCCCTCTTGTCCAATAAGCTTCTGCAACTCCGCTCTTTGCGTGAGAGCATAGATGTCGGGCGAGGAGGATACACTGAAGCTCAGTTTCGATTTATGATCGAGTCTGGTCAGGAGATCATCCGCGAGGCGCGAGTATTCTTCCGGAGTTGTTTGCGAACCGACCGAAGGACTAAGGTCAAAGACGACATGCGTATAGCGCAAATCGAGATTTTCCTTTTTCATCATCTCTTCGGAGGGTTCCATACTGAAGAGAGCCAAGGCAAAGATCGCGATAAGAAAGCAGACGAATGGCCAGAGCGGTGGCTTGGTCCATCGAAGTTTTGGAACCGCTTTGATTTCGAGGTTGAGCACCTGCAGAATAGGAAGGAGCGACCTCTTTTTTTGCTGTCTGAGGAGAAACCACAAAACGATCGCCAGCGCCGAGGCGACTGCGACCGCAAAAATTGCAGTTCCAATGTTCCAGCTGATAGCAGTAAACATGATCTAGACCCTTCCTCTAATCCCACGGAGCCACGGCTGTTCAAGGGCAAAGATATATTGATGGATAGGCGTCATGTCAGTGAAGACGAGATGATGAGTGAATTTTTTCAGCCATTCCTCGGTGATGCGATGGAGCCATTCATGGACGGCTTTATGCAAATTATCGTTCTGCAGAAGAGCTGATCCCATAAACTCCTGACCCACTCTTCTCTCATCGAAATAACAGAAATCCGGATCGAGCCAGTTGGTATCAATTTCCATCGACGAGAGGACCTGCAGCCAGCAGCTGAGACTTCTCGGATTGATCCAGTCCGGAACCCCCTTGAAGCCATCACTGATCCAGTAAACGAGATCACCGGATTCTTCTTTAAAACTCGAAATAGGGCGAGACGAAACGAAATCGCTATCGTCGGCCGCAAATTTTTTCTGAGCGAGTTTTTCAAAGACAATGGCCGCATCGACCTGCGAACGCATACGGACCGCACGCGCATCTTTCCCATCGACTGCAAAAACCTTGACCTGATCACCCCAGCGAAAGAACTGATAGGCGAGATTCATAGTCATTCGCCAGGAGAGTTCGAGTTTGCTGCAGATATTCTTATCTTTTTGTTCCTCTGCCTCCGGCCAGTTCATGGATTCAGAGAGATCGATGAAGATAAGAACCTTACAGCTGGCCTCATCGTTTTGCTCGCGGATGACGAGCTGTTCGTTACGGGCGTAAGCACGCCAGTCGATGAGATGCACCGGGTCACCGTGAGTATAGCGACGGCTGTTGGCCGGCAGACGGGTCGGGCGCATCAAATTAAGTTTTTGCGTACCGTGAAAACGAGCAACCGATACGTATTTCTGATGACTCGGCTCTATCGGGTGATAGGGAGTCAGCTGCTTCAACAGAGGCGTACCGATTGGGCCGTTATTCATAGCCATCCTTTGGCTTTAAGTTCTGCATGCTCTTCGAGTTGTTTGATGAGAATGTCGATGATCTGATCTTCCGCATACTGCTCACTTTGCGCGTGAATGCCGAGGCGGATCCTGTGCCGAAGAACCGGCTTGGCCATTCGCTTCACGTGACGCCAACGAACCGTGTCTGATCCCTCAAGCATCGCTATCGCACGTGAAACTGAAATTAAACTAATACCCGCGCGAGGACCGGCACCGTACCAGATCAAATTCTTCACATTGTCTGGACAGGCGGGATCCTGAGGACGAGTCGAGCGCACCAGCATATTGATCATCGTCACGATTTCTTCTGGGATCTTGATGTCCTGTTTTGCAGCAATGAGGGCGCGGACCCCTTCAAGACCAATCTTAGTCACGCCGCGAATCGGACCCTTTTGCTCGCCGATCAGTTTATTCCCAACGTGAGCCTGAAGAATTTTTTCCTCATCAGCCGCTGCTGGATAGTCGACCAGTGTATGTATGAGGAAACGGTCAAGCTGGGCTTCTGGCAGCGGAAATGCGCCTTCGGACTCAAATGGGTTTTGCGTGGCAAAAACCATGAATGGGTCGGGCAGCTGATAGCTGGTGCCGCCGACGGTGGACGTTCGCTCCTGCATCGCTTCGAGAAGGGCCGACTGGGTACGCGGCGAGGCGCGGTTGATCTCATCGGCAAGCATAAGGTTGACGAAGATCGGTCCCTTGGCAAATTCAAAGACTTTGCGCCCGGTATCTTCATCGATATTGAGAATATCCGAACCAATAATATCGCTTGGCAAAAGGTCGGGGGTGAACTGCACACGCCCGAACTGAAGACCCAGATTTTGGGCAAAGACCCGAACGAGCGAGGTTTTCGCCAGACCCGGCGCTCCGGTCATCAGAATATGGCCGCCTGAGATTAAGCAGCAGACGGCTTCGGTGATCAACTCTTCTTGACCAAAGATCGATTCGGCAACGGCTGCCTTGAGATTCTGTACCAGGGCCGTTGCTGCTTCTAAAGACATCGTTTCCTGCTGCATTTTAGGCTTTCCCTTGTATTCCTCGGATAAGATACGGGTCTCGTCGTCTGAAACCGATAAGGTCCGTCCCTTATGAATTTTCGATAAGGATGGGACTTCGCTGCTTCATTGATCGTGCCACAGCTATCCTACCTCGGAGCGATAACTTCGCTCAAGAAGATGTCCCTGGCCAAGGCAAATGAAAATCAGCGAAGCTCCGCAAAGCGTTGTTAAAGGCTGAAATCAGCCCAGCGAAAATTTCAGGAGATCAGATATGAAAGCGTTTCACCCCAACCCCGAAGCCGGCGGCGTCGCACTCGAATACATCGTGGTGTCGATCTTTGGATTGCTCCTGGCTCTTGGAGCCATTGCGATTGTCGGCAAAGCCACTCAGGAAAAGATGGCTGTCATCGAGCAGAAACTCGGCATCGACCTCGATTTGAAGAGCCTCAACCCACTTGAGTAAAGACTCGCCAGATGCCTTACAGAATTTTTGCCTGGATCCTCGTCGTATTGACATCATGCGATCTCGTTCGCCAAAGCATGAGCTTCGACGAATTGCTCCGATCTGCTACATCTCTTCGGCGCATCATCTTGCGACAGAATCTTAAGCTAAGTCAAAATTTCTGTAAAAATCCACCTCCCGCTCTCCGTTGGCAGTGGCGGGAGGATGGTATCTGGACAGATGTTTGCTCAAGCTTTACGGGCTATTCGAATTTACCCCGCTACTGGAAACTCGAACTCAATTATAAATATGAGCTGCTTTTTACCTGGGAGATTCCTATAACCGTGACTATCGTAATTCTTGCGTGAGTCAATCATATGTTTTTCGTAGTAACCAAGTTAACTTTCGAGAGCCAGGCCAAACCCCGTGACGCGCGCGATCTAGCCGCTCTGGTGGAGAAGCTTCGCGCACGTTTTCGTATCAGCGTTGAAGTCACTGAAGAGTTTCAAAAGGGCGGCGAAGCTGGAATCGTTGTTTCTGCCGTTCACCCTTCAGAAATGAAGTTGAGTGGAATGATTGATGCCATTTCGGACGCCTGTGAAGATTCCGGATTTGGTCGCATTCATTCTGAAAATACCATTCTGGAAGACTTTGAGTCATTCACCGAAGAACATGAAGGCTGAGGGAATTTTATGGGCTTATTAAAAGGCAAACGCGGCGTGATCATGGGTGTCGCTAACGAGCGATCGATCGCCACCGCCGTTGCACGTCTCATGCACCGCGAAGGCGCGGAGCTGGCATTCAGCTATCTGCCTGACGTTGGCGAAAGAAGTCGTAACGAGCAACGTGTCCGCGATGTGACCAAAGACTTGAGCCCTCTCCTCGTCGCCTCCTGCGATGTGGGTCAGGACGAGGACATCCAAAAGTTCTTTGCCCAGGTGCAGGAAGCCATGGGTCCGATTGATTTCGTCATACACTCGATCGCTTACGCGCCGACCGAAGATTTGAAATGCCCAACGCATCAAGCAAGTCGTAATGGCTTTGCATCAGCGATGGATATCAGCGTTTATAGCTTCCTCGCCGTTGCTCGTTATGCAGCGCCGCTCATGACACGCGAAGGCGGTGGCTCTATCTGTGCGATGACTTACTTCGGTGGCGAGAAAGTTATGCCGGGCTATAACCTCATGGGTGTGGCCAAAGCAGCTCTCGATACGTCAGTTCGTTACACTGCTTCGGAACTCGGTGCCCAGAAGATCCGAGTCAATGCTATCAGCGCCGGTCCGGTGAAAACGCTGGCTGCATCAGCTGTTGGTGACTTCAAAAAGATGCTTGGCCTTTACGAGAATTCTTCTCCACTGAAGTCAAACATTACCGCCGAAGATGTCGGCGCAGCAGCAGCCTTCCTCGCAAGCGACTACGGCCGTATGACTACCGGCGAAATTCTTCACGTGGATGGTGGTTACCACATCATGGGCGTGACTCAATACGCCGACGCTTAATTTCTTTCCCCGTTGCGCGCACTCTTCAAGAGTGCGCGTTGCCTCTTCATTCAATCCATCCTATAAATAATGTACCTACAATTTTTTTGATGAATCGTTCATCGATTGAGCTTTCCCTCGTCTCAGTTGCCTTGTCGCGAGAATTTTCGTCATCGACCAAACAGAGAAAAGAAGAGCATGGATAAGAACAACCCCTATCGCCTCTTTTTAGGAACATTGCGAAAGCACTGGCTGATCTACAGTTGCGGTATGCTTGCCATGCTCATCACGAGTCTGTCGGAGGTCATGCTCCCAAAGTTCATCCAATGGTCGGTTGAGCTTGCAACCAAAAAAAGTTCTCTTCCAAAATTTTTTGACCGCGGTTCTCCTCACGAGAGCCTCAATGCGCTCATCGTCTGCCTATTGATAAGCCTTACACTCGGCTGGCTCGGGCGCGTACTCTGGCGTCAAATCCTCGCCCGACAAAGCCACGTCGCTGGCCACGCAATCAAAACCAGGATCTGGGATGTCCTCAAGGATCAACCCCTCTCGATTCTCGATCGGCACTCTCTCGGTGATTTGATGAACAGGGCTACCGGCGACTGGAATAAGACAAGATTTATTCATGGTTTCACGATCGTGATGACTTTTGACCTCATCTTCTTTTCCATTCTCTCGACCATATCCATGCTTATGATCGATGCACCCACGGCACTGATCTGTCTTGTCATCATTCCCTTTCTCCCCAAACGCATCATCAGAATTTCTAAAGAGGAATACCGCCTTCATGAACTTGCCCAGGAGCAACTCTCCTCCCTCTCAGAACTGATCTCGCAATCGGTGGCAACGATTCGCCTGCAGCGCTCTACCGCGAGTGAGGGCATCTGGATGGACCGCCTAAGCACTCAAGCCCGAGAATACGCGGCTCGTCAGTTTCAAGTTTTGAAAGCCGGTTGGAAGATCTTTATCATTGGCGGTATTCCAACGATCTTTTCCTATGCCGTGCTTTACAGTTACGGCATTTATCAAATCCAAAACGGGACTTTGACGATCGGCGCCTTTCTAGCCCTGCAGTCCTATGTTGTCCTCCTCCAATCTCCATTGCTCGAACTCGGCAACAACATCTCTGAGTGGCAGACTGGTTTTGCCAGCTACAAGCGTATTGGAGAACTCTATAACCTCGAATTCAACGATGAAAACTTCGCGCAGGATGGGACCGATCGACCTGGACCTCTTGTTCTCATCAAAGATCTCAGCATCTACTTTCACCCCGAACGCGCTGTGCTCGACAAAATTCATCTCAAGCTCGAAAGGGGCGACCGGGTTGGCTTTATGGGTCCAATCGGATCTGGAAAGACCACACTCGTTCAAGCCGTGGCAGGATTAGCCGAAAATTTCAGCGGTCAAATCTGGATCGCCGGACACAGCGTGGATGAAAGCAGCCGGGAATGGATGACGCAAAAGATTACGATGGTTCCTCAAAAACCTTTTCTCTTTGCTGGCAGCATTCGCCACAATCTTTCTCCATCTCAGATTCTTCCCGATGAAGATCTTATCTCTGCCCTCTCCGCGGTCGAACTCTGGGACGACATCCAGACCTTCGACGGCGGCCTCGATAGCTGGATAGGGGAGTGGGGGATTAATTTATCGGGCGGACAAAAACAAAGGCTGTCACTGGCTCGTGCTCTGCTCAAGCCTTCGCCCATCCTTATCCTCGACGATTGCCTTAGCGCTGTTGATTCGGTCACCGAGGCCCGCATCCTGCACAA
>SEDW01000526.1 GCA_004193325.1 Pseudomonadota bacterium
TTTGCCCCGACCGATGAAGCTGGTAAAGCTTTGCTCGCGGCCTGGAATATTCTCCCGTCCCGTCTGGTCGAAACGCATTGGGAGCTGGTGAAAAAAGCTGCGAAACGGCATCACATTCCCACCCAGTTCGAAGACGAAGCTGAGTTTCAGGAACTGATGAGCGTGGGTCGCGAAGCTCTTTTTATAGCCGCTCAAAAATTCTTCAAACGTCCGAAAGGCTCTTTTAAAAGCTTCGCCTGGTCCTTTATGCGCGAGAGCATGCGCGAGGAGCAAAGAAACCGTCACCCCGTGCCGCCCAGCGTTTTGAAAAAACTCGCGACGCTCGGCCGTCTGCGTGAAGAGTATCACCTTCGCGATCTGACTCTGACTCGCGATATTATCCTGCGCGAGCTGAAGATTTCAGAAAACGAAGCCAAGGAACTCTTAGCCACCGAAGCCGTCTGGGGATCGGGACAGCCCTTCGAACATGATCATATTCTTGAAGAACTCGAAGTCGCCGACTTTAGTCTCGACTCGCTCGGCATGATCATGGAAGTGGAAAACGTCAAGATGCTGGAAGAAGCGATGAAGGGTCTTGAAGAGCCCGACGCTTCGATCATCAAAAAACTCTACTTCGAAGAACGCAGTTATCGCGAAGCTGCCGAAGATCTGGGAATCAGTCTGCCAGCCTTCAAGCGCTACCACAAAAAAGCACTCGAATCGATGCGGGCCTTTTTCCAAGAGCCGCATACAATCAACTGACCTCTCCCTAGACGAGTCCGAAGTCCTTTAATTTCTGATGCAAATGGCTCCGATCCACTCCCAGGATCTGGGCCGCTTTTGTAACAGAGCCATCAGCCAGCTTCAGAACATGAGCCACGTAGCGGCTCTCCGCCTTCTTCCGATAGTCCTTAAGATGAAGCACTTCCTCCACCGACTTCGGCAAATCCACATCGGCCTCTGTCGCGGCTGGGCTCTGTTGGCCAACGATTTCGAGAATAAGTTTCCGATCGATGGCGTCGCGGGACAGGAGGACCGAACGTTCAGCCACGTTACGAAGTTCCCGCACGTTTCCTGGCCAGGGATAATTGAGAAGGGCTGACTTCGCGGATTCCTCGACGAGACGAATGGGCTCGTTGTAGCGAAGACAGACCGACGAGACAAAGTGGGCAAAGATCGGCAGAATATCCTCCCGACGTTCGCGGAGCGCAGCGATCTCAATGCGAGCGACGTTGAGCCGGAAATAAAGGTCTTCCCGGAAACGTCCCGCCCGAATCTCGGCTGGCAAATCACGTGAAGTTGCAGCGATGAGACGAACATCGCAGATCTTGATCTTGTTCGAGCCGAGGACCTGAATCTCTCCCGTTTCCAAAAAGCGCAGGAGTTTACTCTGAGCCATCAGTGAGAGTTCGCCGATCTCGTCGAGAAAAACTGTTCCGCCATCGGCCATTTCCAATTTGCCGAGTTGATTCGAAACCGCGCCGGTGAAAGCACCCTTTTGATGTCCGAAGAGTTCACTCTCAATCAACGTCTCCGGGATAGCAGCGGCGTTGATCAGAATGAAAGGTTTCGCAGCCCGGGTACTCGCCCGCCAGATGCCGTGGGCGACGAGTTCTTTGCCGGTTCCTGTGTCGCCCGTGATGAGAACTTTCGCATCGCGACGACCGAACTGATTGATGAGATCCTTCACCTTTTGAATCGAGGGGCTGTCGCCGATAATATCGGTGCGAACATTTTTCTCGGTCGTGGCCGCCTCGGTTTTGGCCTTGAGCTTAGAGGCATTAAGCGCATTTTGCACGCTAACCCGGAGGCGATCGGCAGAGATCGGTTTTTCAAGAAAATCGTAGGCACCGAGTTTCATCGCCTCGGCGGCTTCCTTAGCTGATGCGGCGCCGGAGAGTACCAGGAGGGGAATCTGCACCTTCTCCGTTTGCAAACGCTCAAGGAAGGGGATGCAGGTTGCTCCGCCCTTGAAGTGGACGTCGAGCAGGATCAGATCGGGACTGAGGCGACCGATCATCGCATGACATTCTTCAAGGGTCTCGGCTTCATGGAGTTCATGAGCAAGTCCGCTTAGGGAGAGTTTGATTCCGTCGCGAACTCTTTTTTCATCATCGACTATGAGTATACTGGCCATGCGGATCTCCTCTAGAGAACGGCGCTTTGTTTTAAGGGGATTTCCAGCTGAAAAACAGCTCCGCTAGCGCTTGGAATCAAACGGAGGTCGCCCTGGTGATCGAAAGCGATCTTCCTCGATATCGCGAGACCCAGGCCCATGTTAGCGGCTGATTTGGTCGATACATAAGGATCGAAAAGAGTCTCAGCAACCGACGGAGGAATAGGAACTCCACTGTTTCGGATCGTTAGGATCAGGATGTTTTCGTCCTGACTCAGATGGAAGTCGATATCGGTTTTGCCGGCATTGGCTTCGACCGCATTCTTCGCAATGTTATAGAAGAGATCGCGGAGGAGCTTTGCATCGAGGGAAGCCATCACTTCTCCCTCTGGAGGCTCAAAACGAATGCTGACTCCCTCCCCAAACGAGCGCGCATAATTCTCCAGAAAATCCCTGATGAGCTGATTCATGGAGTTGAGCTTAAGATCGGCGATCGGTAATTTACCAAAAGCGGTAAAGCCCGAGATCATGGTTTCGATAGCTTCGATTTGCTCGTTCATGAGCTTTTGAGCGTCCTTGAGATAGGCGCCAAAGGCTTCGCCGCTCATGCTTCGATACTGGTGGTCAAGGTCGGTCGTGACGAGTTTGATCGGAGTCAGCGGCGCCCGAAGTTCGTGAACCAGGATCTTTGCGACTCCTTGCCAGTTCTGCAGCGATTTGAGATCGCGGAGCTTGGAAGCCGCCCGCTCACGCTCGTTGATCAGGGTCTGCACCCGGCGAACGATGCCTCTCGATATCCAGACCGATCCGAGGAGGGAAATGGCGAGGACGAGGAGAGTGAAGATCACTGTCTGCGTGCGAATGTCCCGATCGATTGAAGACTGAGCGAGGAAAAATTCTTC
>SEDW01000527.1 GCA_004193325.1 Pseudomonadota bacterium
TGGAACGAGAGCAGCATTAGGCCGGGTCGATTCGGCGCCGAGATCGATAATGTCGGCACCGTCGGCGATCAGTTCGTCGATTTGGAGAAGCGCATGGTCTGGCGTGAAAAAACGACCCCCGTCCGAAAAGGAGTCGGGGGTCACATTTACTATTCCCATAATAAGGGACTCAGACAAAACGTTCCTCAAGTACCAGCAAGGATTGGATCGATGCCTAGGGCATTGGTTTCCGCACCACGAATTGGTTTGGTGACCAGACGACGAGCTTCGGTTTCGCGCTCGAGTCTTTCTTTGTATTTGGCCCGCTCTTCGTCAGTGATGAGTTCTTCGCCGCGAAGGACAGCATCGATCTCTTTGGAATCGAGCGTTTCACGGATGAGAAGGGCATCGGACATGACGTCGAGTTCTTTACGTTTCTCGCGAAGGATTTTGACCGCTGTCTCATAACCTGTGGTTACGAGCGTGCGAACTTCATCATCGATCTGCTCAAGAATCTTCTCGGAGAAGGACTCTTTGCTACCGAACTCACGGCCCATAAAGACTTCGTGATCCTGAGCACCCCAGGCTACTGGCCCGAGAGTCGTACTCATACCCCATGACGTAACCATCTTACGAGCGATATCGGTCGCTTTTTGAATGTCGTTACCAGCACCGGTTGTGGTGAGACCAAAGACGATCTCCTCAGCCGCGCGGCCGCCCATTGCATAAGCGATGATCCCTTGCGCATATTCCTTCGACATCGACAAACGATCTTCGGTTGGAAGAAGGATCGTCACGCCGAGAGCATGGCCACGAGGAATGATAGTGATCTTGTGGACTGGGTCAGTTCCAGGAATAAGTTTAGCGACGATACAGTGACCAGCTTCGTGATAAGCAGTATTTCGCTTTTCAGCTTCGCCAATGATCATGCTCTTACGCTCTGGGCCCATCATGACTTTGTCTTTAGCCGATTCAAAGTGCGTCATAGTGATGATTTTCGCATCATTACGGGCAGCGAGAAGAGCAGCTTCGTTGACAAGGTTCGCGAGGTCCGCACCTGAGAATCCTGAAGTCCCCTGAGCGATGATATCGAGATCGACATCACCAGCCATCGGAGTCTTACGGGTATGAACCTTGAGGATGCCGCGGCGACCGCGAACATCTGGTTTCGGTACGTACACGCGACGGTCGAAACGACCTGGACGAAGAAGAGCTGGATCGAGAACGTCGGCACGGTTAGTGGCCGCGATCAGGATAACACCTTCATTGGTTTCGAAACCGTCCATCTCAACGAGAAGTTGGTTAAGGGTCTGTTCACGTTCATCGTGACCGCCGCCCATGCCCGCTCCGCGTTGACGACCAACCGCATCGATCTCATCGATGAAGATGATACAAGGCGCTTGTTTCTTAGCCTGCTCGAAAAGGTCACGCACACGGCTTGCACCAACGCCGACAAACATCTCAACAAAGTCTGAACCGGAGATGGAGAAGAAGGGAACGCCTGCTTCGCCGGCAATGGCTTTGGCAAGAATGGTCTTACCAGTACCAGGAGGTCCCACGAGCAAAACACCTTTAGGAATCTTGCCGCCGAGACGGGTGAATTTTTTCGGGTCTTTCAGAAAGTCGACGATCTCCTCGAGTTCGCCCTTGGCTTCTTCGATCCCGGCAACATCATCGAAAGTCAGTTTGATCTGATTCTCGTTGAGAAGCTTCGCGCGGCTTTTGCCAAACGACATTGCTTTGCCGCCACCAGCCTGGAGCTGACGCATCAGGATGAAGAGGATGAAGACGATGACGAAGATCGGGATCAACTGGACCATGATGGATTTCCAATCGGTCTTGCCGTCTTCATTGCGCTCGAACTTCATCGGGATCTTTTTTTCCTCAAGCTTCGCCACTAGAGTTGGGCTTTGAGGACCGATGGAATGAAAGATAGCTCCGTCTTTCTTGGCTACGATGATTTCATCGCCGCCGCGAAAGGTGATCTGGTTAACCTGGTCGGCATCGACCGCTGCTACCACATCAGAATAGTTAAGGACTTTGTCATCCTCTTTATGTGGCGTCATCATATTGAACATCACAAACAGAAGGAGCAAAGCAGCAATAATGAGCGTGAACTTCATCTGCTGGTTTGGCTTTTTAACCTTCGACATAGATCTGGCTCTCCTCGATAAGAATCATCACCACAGCATCTGCACAAGTATTGTACTGATGATTCAGTATTGTACCTGTTTTTGCATGCTGATTGTTAAATTGGAACTAAAAACCTTGGCCACAAAAGACTTTTCACGGGTTTATTTGGCCTCCCTTTAATCAAATCGAAAACTATTTTCGCCAATTAAGGGGACCGTTTCAGAGGCGGCTCATCGTGCTGGATTATGTCTTCATTATCCTGCATTTCCGAACTTGCATCAAGGTCCGCTTCGAGGCGGGTGTCGGGGCTCAGATGGGCCGCTAAACCCGTTCGAGTCAGTTCCTTCGCATACTGCTGCCAACGAGGGGAAAGAGATTGCCTGTGCTGTTCAAACGTCAGCCCGCCTTTCGATAGTCTGACCTGATGGTCTGGGTCGAGCTGGATAACCGTGTTCGCCCCATCAATCAAGCCCTGGTAAACCGTCTCAAGCCATGACCGGCTTATATCCTTCGCCCAGTTTTCCTCGCGCATTCTCTGCAGAAGAATTTGGGACGCTGGATAAAAACCCAGACTTCGCCAGTCTTCAGGACTTTTCACTTCAAGTCCTAGCCTTGGCAAAACCCGTTCGTGTAAATTCGCCCACTGCTGACCCGCGCGAGCCAGCTCAATCAGGTTCTGACCCGCAGCAGGAAACATAAGCTCTAACTCAGGGAGAATCAGCTTCCGTATGCGATTCCGACTATAGTCGAGTTTAGCATTGGAACTGTCCTCCCGGTGGAGGATTTTTTCTCGCTGGGCAATTTCCTGGATGCTGTTTCGAGACAAGTCCAGAAAGGGTCGCCAGTACACGCCTTGGATACTTTTCATACCTTGCAA
>SEDW01000528.1 GCA_004193325.1 Pseudomonadota bacterium
AAGGTGAGCCAGGGCCCAGCCGAAGTTCGCGCGGCCTTTTTGCTCGCTCGCAAAGGCATTCTTCGCACAGTCGTGGCGAGAGTCTTTGTCGTCTTCGGGATTCGCGTTAGCAAGAATCAGAGGGCAAAGAGTCTCGACCGCATCGTTCATGTAAGCGAGAGATTCGCTTGTGCCAAGGCGAGCATTGCCGGCAGACAGCGGGAGATAAACGGGGAGTGCAGGAATGCCGATATTCTCGACGCCTGAGGACATGGCTGTGTAATCCGCTTCGGAAAGATTCAACACGGTTTTCAGCGTATTAAAGTTATCTGCAGTCGTGTCACCCGTCTTAGTCGTATCGGTGGCGACAGTCGTTGTGTCTTTTTCTTTCTCGTTCGCCTCGATCAAAGTCTTCGAGATATGGATCGCGTCCAATCCTGCTTTGCTTAGGTAAACATAGGATTTGAGGATAGTCGGCGCTTCGCTGTTCGGGTTCAGCACAAGAGCTTTTTCGCTCAAACGAAGAGCGTTATCGTAGCGGCCTTTGTCATACTCGTACTGCGCTTCTTGCACGAGCTGATCAAAAGAATCCTTTTCAGCTTTGCTGGCCAAAATTTCATTGAGATTAAAGCTACCGCAAGCGGTCGTCATGGAAACGAGGCCAAGGGCCAAAAGCAATTTGCTTGGACGCATATAAACTCCCTGGGTTTAGTCAGCAAAAAAGATGATTTTCTCGTTTTCGTCAGTCACGTGATATTTGTCACGCAAGACTTTACGCGCGTAAGCCGGCGAACTTTTGATCCGGCGTATTTCGTCGCTAAGATCTTCGTTGCCAGACTTCAGTTTGTCGACTGTGGCTTCCAGAACGTCCTGGCTTTTGCGAAGTTTAAAATAATCAAAAATCGAAGTCTCACCGCGCAAAGTGCCAATCAAAAGCACACTGACCGCTAAGCAGTATACGAGCCGCACACCCATAGGGGGCCTCACAAAGATGGAGATGGTGTGCTCTATTCTAACATAAGCTCTCTGCGCTAGGAATGACGCCCTGGAGCGAAATTGACGAAGAAAAGGCCCCCCAGGGGAGGCCTCTTAGCTATCGAATATAAGCGAGGAAAAAGGTCTTCTTTGTGGATTAGTCAGCGGATCCACGGATTTGAAGTTGGCTTGGACGGATCTTTCGGTAGCCGAAATCTCTAAAATTTACGACCGCTTTACGCGCTCCAAGATGGACATCGAAACCCTGAACCGTACCGCGGCCATAGGTTGGATGAAAGACATTGGAGCCTTCCTCAATATCGCCTTCAAAGGTTTCATCATAAATGTAATCGATCTGCACCGGAGCTTCGTCCGGTCTCAGTGCTTCCTGAGCTTTCATACTCAAAGCCATGAGCTCGGATGGAATCTCGAGGAGGAAGCGGGACGGCGGGTGGGCCATCTCGTTATTAAAGTTTCGGCGACGTTTGGCAAGCGTGAGACTGATGCGGGATTTCGCCCGCGTAATGCCCACGTAGAGCAAACGGCGTTCTTCTTCGATTGCAACCGGATCTTCGATGCTGTTTCTATGCGGCAAGAGTCCATCTTCCACACCAGCGATAAAGACCCGAGGGAACTCGAGACCCTTCGCCATGTGAAGGGTCATCATCGAGACGCCTTTAGATTCTTTACCCTTCGCATCCTCACGCACGAGCGAGACCGTCTCGATCCAGGTCGCGAGACTTGTTCCGGGATTTTTGTTTTCGAACTCAATGATACCGGCCGCGAGTTCCTGGATGTTATCCATCTTGTCCGCGTACTGGTCCGGATATTTCTTTTTCAGATAGTCCGGGTACTCGGTGGCTTCAAGCAGAGTCTTAACCGCTTCGTTGATCGGACTCTCGAGGATTTCCTTACGCAGGGCGTTGAGGAGATCGAGGAGGTACTTGAGCTTAGGCGCAGCCTTTTGCTTGGGATCAGCGATGGTGAGTTCGGCGCCTTTCCAAAGGGATACGCCTTGCTGAGTCGCATACTTTTGCAGAGTCTCAAGAGCTTTGTCGCCGAGTCCGCGGGTCGGCACGTTGTAAATCCTCAGAAAGGATACATCGTCCGCAGGGTTCGCCATGAGCCGGAGATAGGCGAGGAGGTCTTTGATTTCCAATCGCTCATAGAACTCGACCGAGCCGTAGATTGTGTAGGGAATGCGGCGGCGGAGAAGCGCTTCTTCGAGCGAACGCGACTGGCTGTTCGTTCGATAGAAGATTGCCACATCTTCGTATTCAAACTTATTACGCTCTTTATAGATCTCTTCAGCAATCCAATAGGCTTCCATCTCACCGTCGACTTCGAGGTGAACCTCGAGCTGATCGCCGGCAGGCGCGTTGGTGAACAAAGTCTTCACAGCGCGCTTTTTGTTGTTCGCTACGAGCTTACTCGCTGCGGCCACGATGTTGCCCGTACAGCGGTAGTTTTCTTCGAGAGCGATACGAGTGGCAGTCGGATAGGTCCGATCGAAATCGATGATGTTCGAAGGGGTGGCTCCACGCCAGCTATAGATCGACTGATCGTCGTCACCGACAACCATAAGGTTTTGGTGGCGGTCGGCCAGATGCTGAATGATTTCAAACTGAGTGCGGTTGGTATCCTGGAATTCGTCGACCATGATGTACTGGTAACGGTTGCCTAGGATCGACTTTACCCGTTCGTTGGTGCGAAGGAGAAGGAGCACGTTCAAAAGGAGATCGTTGAAATCCATCGCATTTGATTGCGCGAGGAATTCCTGATAAAGCCGATAGATCTGAACGCCTGCCGTTGGAACCCGGGTCGGATTCTGCGCAGCAAAATCTTCGATTTCACTCACGAGCACGCCTGCAGTCTTGACGAAGTGAAGAAAATTCTTCATCTCGCCCACGAGCTGCGGAATATCGCCCTTGGCAATGACCTGCTTCAAAATGTGTTTGAGGGCGCGCGTGACATCCTGATCGTCATAGATCGAAAAGTTCGGTTCATAACCAAGCTCTCCTGCAAACTCTCTGAG
>SEDW01000041.1 GCA_004193325.1 Pseudomonadota bacterium
CAGGCCATTCAAAGACTCATCGAGGCTCTGAAACACAGCGTTCTCGCGATGCCGATCTCAAATGCAAGCTTTCTCCTCGGCGTCCTTCAGAACCCCGGCTTTGCCAGCGCTCAGCCGACGACACGATTCATTGAAGATGAGAGCGAAAGCCTCGCGGCTGCAGAAGCGAAGCGTCGCGCAAAGTCGGATCCGCTTGCCGAAGAAATCTGGAACGCACTTGGCGCTAAAAACAGCAGTCCAGTCCAGGGCAGCATTGCCTCGCTCACACAATCGATCTTTTCGAAAGCGCGAAGCCTCTCGAGCAATCGTCTGCACTTCAGTAGCGAAGTCTCTGCCTCTGTACCTCTTCGTTACGGCCCCAAACTCAGCACAATGGGCCGCGGAATGGTCGAGACAGCGAATGGCTCAGTGCCTTTCAGCTACTGCTCGACCACCGATAAAGGCGCGTATGTTCGTTGGCTGAACATCGAGGGCGAGACCTACTTCAAGCTTGAGCGTCAGGATGAATCTTCCGCCAGCGGAAAATCCGGAGCCCATGCGCACGAAGTGATCGCACCTGTTCCAGGGAAAGTGGTGAAGATTCTCATCAGTCCTGGCGCAACGGTGTCTGACAAACAAACATTGATGATTCTCGAATCGATGAAAATGGAATTTGAAGTGCAGGCAACCCGTTCCGGAATTATCTCCGAGATCCTGGTACAAGCGGGCCAGCAGGTTCAGTCCGATACTCTCCTCGCCAACTGGCAAGACGCTTCCAAATAAGCACAGTTTAATCTCTGGTCAGCCTTGCTCCACGGTCATATAATGATCGCTGCGAGCGAGGCTAGACAATTCATGTCAGAAAAGACAGAATGGCAAGAGTCGATCCGAAATACCTAAGAATGCGATTCGAATGTAAATAGTTGATGCGGGAAACATAAGGAGCCATCTATGCCATTTCAGACCTTTATGAGCGAATCAGGGTTTAAAGTTCTGGCGATGGCACGTCTGGAACAATGTGAATACAGTGTGGTTCTCTACCTTCTGAATTGCGCAGTCTCAGGCATGCATGATCTGATCACGACCGAGAAAGAACTCGCGTCTCTCATAGGCTATGACGAAAACAAGTTGAAGGAAGCAGTCGAAGGACTGGTGAACCGCAACATGATTCACGTCAAAGCTCACGAACAAAGCCAACGCGGTGGAAAACAATCCCTTCGCATCGGAATGCAATACAATATTCATATGTGGCAACTGACCGCTGACAAAGATCTGACTGCGCATGATGCAGTGGTTTTCCCGTATAAACGTGAGGGAAATGTCCACTATCTGCAGCCTCGCGAACCCGATACGACCCCAACCATTCGCCATCCCCTTCCAACTTGGAAGCGTATTCTCTCGGCGTTTATGGATGGTCGTGATCTGCTCGGCGAGCAGGAGCTTATCAATGCCGAGCGTGATGCGCAGGTTCTCGTCGACACGCATCCTGTCGATCAATGCCTAATCATGATTCGTCACTTCGGTACCCGCATCCCGACACTCAGCCTCATGGCGAGCGCGTGGCAGCACTACCAAATCCTCTTCGACGAAGAGACGGAAAAGGTCGACATCCAGGAAGCTCGTCATAAGCACCTTGAGATGGACCACAGGCTCCGTGATGCGGTTGAGATCCTGATTCAGCAGAAAGAAGATCTTCGCCTGAGTGAAGAAGAGAAAGACGTGCTGGACGTCCTTTCGAATCACCGTCACCCGAGGCGCCAGCTCTTCTGGGCTTACCAATCTCGCGGCCGTTATCCCAAACTCAAAGATTTCTTTGATCAGAACAGCTTTCTGATGCTGCCCGTCACATCTTCGGGTAACATTTTCAAAAAGAAGCCTCATCAAGATTAGAAGGATTCCGAATGCGTAGCTCGCTCACGTCTCCCCTTGCGCTCTTGTTTGCGATATTCGCCTTCGGGTGGACTGTGTCCTGCGAAACCTCGCATTCGTCCCACGTAGCCGATGATTCGGCCTATGACGGCACCGCCGACAGCATGGATTCGCTCCCGGATTGTGTTCCGGAAATTCAAGGGTCTAGCTTTTGGGTTCGTGAAAAGAAAGGCGCTTATGATTGTATGGCGTCGGGGGAGTGGAAAAACCGTAAGTCGGCCAAGAAGCCTGATGATGCGGATGAAGAAGCAGAACCAGGGGCGTGGACGCCCCGTATGATCGAAAAATAAAGACTCGCTAGAATTGAGGGCAGCGCTTAGCTTTAGCTTTAACTCGCTGCTCGCATCTTGCCAGGACGCGGATAGAACATTCGCATGCCATCCACTTCCAGACTATATCCATCAGCTTCATGAGTCACCGTAATCGCCTCACGGCCCATACGGATGACTTTGCTGCGTCCCATTTCCAGAGAATCGAGTTGAACATCGATATAGGCGCCCGAGCTGAAGTGCACGCGCATGTTACTCTCGTCGACATCAAAACCATCAAATTCAAAGGCTTTTGAGGATGTGGAAGCGCTTCGTGTTGGCGAAGGTGCCTGAACCCCGAGATCGTCTTCTTCATCGTCCTGGCCAGCAGCTTCGAGCATACGAAGTGCATCCGCACGCGCTGAGAGATTGACGTCTTCCTCGATGCCATCGCGCATCTTCTTTTCTTCTTCAATCGAGGCCTGGATCTTCTGCTCGAAACGCTGCTCTTCTTCGGAACTCATCATGTCGCCCTCGTCACCTTCCGGCGCGAGCAACTCGGATGCATCCATTTCATCTGATTGAATCAGGTCGTCATCGAGTTCTGAGATTTCCGTGATTTCTTGAGACAGATGCGGAACATCCGCTTCCAGATCTTCATTCTCGTCGAGCAGATCGGGTTCGTGAATCATAAGTTCTTCGCTCATCAGAGCGCTGTCATCAAATTCCAGTTCTTCCATCTCGAGTTCCGAAGGTTCGGAGATTTCGAGTTCGTTTTCCTGATCAAGCGCAGCCGTTACCATCTCAGCTTCTGCATCAAATGCAGTCTCTGATTCGTGGTCGGGATCTTCCTCGATTTCAAGTTCGAGATAATCTTCATCGACAAGGGCTGGAATCGATGGCGAAGTCTCTTCTGAGATTTCCTCCATTTCCGTCTCTGTCTCTGTCTCCATCTCCATGGAAATCATTTCCGGCTCAGCATCGACGCTGTCCATCTCAAGACTCATGAGATCGTCATCACTTACTTTAACGTCATCGCTCAGATCGTGTTTAGGATGAGAACCAATCGGAATTTCATCGATGTCCGAATGATCGGAATCGGAGGTCATATCAAAGTTCATGTCTTCAGAGACAGAAGCGTGCTCTTCGATTTCGAGTTCCATCATCTCAACGCTGAGTTCTGGTTCGAACGACAGTTCCGCCTCTGGCAGTTCTTCCGCCTGGCTATCTTCCATCGGCATCGCGAGATCTGAGATTTCGCTATCCATTGCAAAAACTGCTTCAGATTCTTCGCCTTCTGGGGCTTCAGGTTCAACTTCGAAGCTTATTTCACTATCGAGATCAGATCCGAAATCACTCGCTGTTTCCGGCTCGTGTTCGATTTCCATCATTTCATCATCGGATTCGCCTTGCGGCGACAATTCAATCGCGGACTCTTCGATCGCAAAAGGATCACCCCCACGAGCGGCCGCATCCTGACTATAAGGAGCAAGTGCTGCAACAAAGTCTTCGACGCCGCAGCGATCGAGAACTTCTGCAAAAGACTCGCCTTCCTCAGCTTTGGACTGGAAGATTTCGATGACGTTGGTCAGGAGTTTCGGCAATTTTTCAGCTGGAACAGATTCTGCAAAAAAGGATGCCAGCTCAGGAAATTGAGAAGTTTTTCCACCGAGGCTTATGCGATAACCGCTGGCTTCGCCGACGACAGAAATATCAAGAGTATGACAAGGGGTGCAGCAACGGGCACAGCCGTTGATACCGATCTTAAGTGAAGATTGGAGTTTTAGATCTGCAATGAGACGAGTAAGGTCCATCGCCGTAGTCAATGCAGGCTGCTCGTGAGTTTCACAGAGTTCGCCCAGACAAGAGACCGGCTGGTGGAGACCAGACTGGTAATTGCGAAAGCCAAGACCGGTCGTCTTCAGTTCGGCTGTCACGCGTGCGACTTCGCTCTCTTTGACAAAGAGAGCGAGACGTTGATCTTCTGTGGCTTTGACGATCGCGAGTTCTTTCGAACATAGTTCGGCGATCTTTTTGAGCTGAGCGGAATTATAAATTCCACCCGGCGCCTCGGTGCTAATCAAGACGGTACCGTTTTTCAATTTGAATAGATCGCTCATCAGAACCTTCCTCGATACGCAGACGACTATGTATCGGAAGTGATTTCGGAGCTTTTGGAGAAACCTTGAGAGAAAGTATGCCTAAACGAAAGAAAGGCTCCCAAACGGGAGCCTTAAGAAATTGCATATAGAGCTGGAAAGGTCAAACATTACAGAGAGTTTTAGTTGCCGTTTTCGAGGAAGTCGCGGAGACGTTGATTCATCAAAGAGCGCGAAACCCAAAAGACTTCTGAGAGCTGGCGGATCATATCGAAGGACATGTCGAGCTTTTGAACCTCATCGCGGAGAAGTTCGCTCGGGATCAAAAGAGCTCCGGCAAAAACATTCGCGAGAATATCAACGATCTCGGCAGGAGTGTCGCTCAGCGCCTCGGCTGGGATACGGCCTGTGCCCATAAGATGTTTGAAGAGGGCTTTACCTGCGATAAAGCGGAGGTACGGACGCGCTTCGCCCGACTGGAAGTTGACGACAGTTTTGAGCTCAGAGCCTTCATCGTCGTGACGAACTGTGTAGACATCCACTTGCTCAGGGTTATGAGCCACAGTTACATTTGGAACGAGACGGTAGATCTCAGGGATGTAGATCGGAGTCTCAGTGAAACCGCCCTGCTCGATGATCTCGTTTGCCGCCTGGACCACAAGTTTTCTTTGTTTGTGGAAGTGCACTTCAAAGGCCGGGACCTGGTTGCCGCCCTGCCAGCGTTGAGGATTCTTGAAGTACTCTTTTTTAAGAGCTTCGAGTGGTTTGCCGCTGAGGGTGAAATCACCGTAACCTTTGAACTCAAAGACCGCTTCATCAAGCGTGACTTTGCCCGAAGTGATGTCGATCAGAAGACCTTCATCCACATTCAAATGTTCGGCGATGCTGCGAAGAGTTGTAAGAGAACGGATGTTCTTCTTGCCCTTTTTCCAATGGCTGCAATCGGCTGGATCATAGCCAAGGATCGCACCAACGTCTTGGTCAATCACCTTTACATTGCCATCGTAACGGATTTCTAATGCTTCTTTGCAGAACTTGAATAAGGTCGCCGAGTGCGGATAACGATTGGCCTCAACCTTTTTCATGGATGCTCCCGATGGTTTGCTCGAATGCCCAAGGGATCAGGCGGCCACACGTGGGCATATGCTCGATCCGTACTAGTGATTTTCGACGATTTTGACCTCTTACCATTAGAAACGATTTTGACATTGAGGTCAAGCGTTGCGAGATAGCGGAGGAAAAAGGCTTAATTTAGGGGAAGGACAGCCAGTTTTTAGGTTACTTGGCTGTTTTGAGACTTTCCAAAAATGCAGTTGGCACAAATGAGGAGAAGTCTCCCCCGTTTTTCACAATTTCTCTGACCAGGGTGGACGAGATAAACGAGCGATCTGCAGCTGTGGGGAAGAATATCGTCTGAACCTCGGGGGCCAAACACCGATTCGTATGAGCCATGGGGAGTTCGTAATCAAAGTCACTCGAGCTGCGAAGTCCGCGCACGAGAAACTTCGCGTTTTTCGTTTTTGCGAAGTCGATAACCAGGCCTTTGAAAGCCGTAGCTTCAATTCTCGAGTCATGAGCAAAGGTTTTCTGCAAAGCGGAAATCCGGTCTTCGACTGTCATCAATGCAACTTTACTCAAGCTCTGGCCGACAGCGATGATGATTTTATCGAAGATCAAAAGGGCCTGTTCCACGATCTGCTCATGGCCGGTCGTGAATGGATCGAAACTGCCGGCAAAAATTGCGATACGCTCTGATTTTGATGGTCCTTTAGAACTCATGCCGGCTCCTTCTTTTCAAAAAAACTAACCGCGATTTTACCGTACTGCTTTTGTTTCGTGAGATCCCAGAGAGCGTCAGCTCCCTCGGCCCATTGTTTCAAAAATTCTGAGGATTCCAAATCACTTTCGACCACGAGCAAGGCATCGTCTGCAGAAATGCGAATCAGCTCCGGTACCAATAGCGGCCACTGCTCGGGGAGCTTGGCATAAGGGGGATCGAACCAGAGAATATCAAAGCTCTGGGGATTTTGCTGGCTAAGTGCCTTGACGGCGTTCATAGGAAAGATGCGGATGATCGGGGCCTTTGGCAAAGTCTTCGACCGACGGTCGACTTCGGCAAGATTGATCCGCAGGGCCTTGAGTGCTTCCGCTCCAGATTCGATGAAGGTAGCCGAACCGGCCCCCCGGCTTAAAGCCTCGATCCCGACTGCGCCCGATCCGGCGAAGGCATCCAGGATACGGGCCCCTGGAATTCGGAGTTGAAGGGAGTTCATCACAGCCGTCCGAACTTTGCCAGATGTTGGCCGCGTGCCCTCGGGAGGGCTCTGGAGGCTCATTCCACTGCAGAATCCTGTCGTCAGCCGTAAGCTCATATTGTCCTCACTCGCAAAGTGTTTCACTCTAGTGCTGATAAGGACAGTTGTCCAGTCGAGCGAGGAGAGGGGCCAAAACGGCAATTTTCTTCGCAACATCGCATATTTGTCCTTGCAATTTGCTGCATTATCACTAAAGTATCGCTACTTTATGTCTCTTTTGGCGGGGGAAAAGCCTTGAATATTCAACAGATACAAGAAGCTCGTGAGCTATACGGCATCGATGGTTGGGGAGCTGGATATTTCAGCATCGCCGACAATGGTAATGTCGTTTGCCACCCAACTGGGGAAGAGCACTTATCCATCGATTTGCCTGAGGCTATCCTCAAGTCGAAATCGCTTGGCATCCATCCGCCAATGATCATGCGTTTTCCGCAGATCATCGATAATCAAATTGCCCGTCTCCACTCGGCTTTTAAAGAAGCGATGTGGGAGTATAACTATCAAGGTAGCCACCGCGCTGTGTTCCCTTTCAAGGTGAACCAACGCCGTGAGTTTATCGACAACGTTGTAAAATACGGTCTGAAGTATAATTACGGCCTCGAAGTCGGTTCCAAGCCTGAGTTTATCGCAGCGCTTAGCTACGATCTCGCGCCTGACGCTCTCTTCGTCTGTAACGGCTTCAAAGACCGTGAGTTCATCGACCTTGGCTTTATCGCTAAGGGCATGGGCAAAAACGTGGTTCTCGTCGTCGAAGGTCCTGATGAACTTCAGATGATCCTCGATCAGGCTAAAGAAGATCCAAAGAACTGTCCGCACGTCGGTATCCGCGTTAAGCTTTACAGCCGCGGTTCTGGTAAATGGGCTAAATCGTCTGGCGAATCCTCAAAATTCGGTTTGACGACTATTGAAGTGCTTCAGTGCCTCAGCATGCTGGCCGACGCCGGCTTGTCTGATCAGCTCTTTATGCTTCACTTCCACATCGGTAGCCAGGTCACTGAGATCAAGCGTATCAAAAACGCTATCAAAGAAGCCTCACGCGTTTACGCTAAAGTCGTCAAGATGGGTTTCAAACCCCTTTGCTTGAACATCGGCGGCGGCGTCGGCGTTGACTATGACGGAAGTAAAACCTCTTTTGCCTCGAGCGCGAACTACTCGCTGCAAGAGCTTGCTAACGACGTCATCTATGAGATCGGCGAAGTCTGCAAAAACGAAGAGACCGTTTGTCCTCAGATCGTTACCGAATCAGGCCGCGTAATCGCTGCTTACTCCTCGATCGTCATCGCAGACGTTCGCGAAGTGCAAAGCACTGAGTCGTTCTCAGCCGCTGGCGTTTACGATCCTTTGCTTCAGCAAAAGCCTCATCAAAAAGGCCTCGCTGAGCTGAACTACATCCTCGACAACATCACTCGCAAAAACTTTGCTGAGTACTACCATGATGCGATCGAGTACTACGAAGAGATGTTTACGCTCTTCAACCTTGGCTACGTGAGCCTCCAGGATCGTGCGACTGCTGAGCAGTTGTTCTATCGTATCTGCCGTCGCGCTCTCTTCTTCTCGTCTTATGAAAAACATCAGACTGAAGAATTCTCGAACCTTCAGCAGCGTATGGTATCTAAGTTCCTTGCGAACTTCTCGATCTTCCAATCGATCCCTGACTCGTGGTCGATCGATCAGCTCTTCCCTGTGATTCCTCTTTCTCACCATGAGAAAAAGCCGACTCACAAGGCGACGATCGTTGACATCACCTGTGACTCGGACGGATGTCTGGAGCAGTTCATCGACCGCACCGATTCGCGGAGCGTCCTTGACCTTCACTCGCCATCGTCGAAGCCATACTATCTTGGTTTCTTCCTCGTCGGTGCTTACCAGGAGTCGCTCGCCAACGAGCACAACCTCTTCGGTGCTATCAACGAAGCTGAGATCAATATGCGTGAAGACGGCCGTTGGGAAATCGCCAAAACAACAGTTGGCGACCCAATCGAAGAACTTCTTACCAGCCGTAACTATGAGATGCCCCTTATGTGGGAATCCATGAACCGCCAGATCGCGACCTCAGTTGGCAAGGAGATGATCTCCGAAGCCGAGGGCGAACTCTTCAAGCAGAAACTTGAGATGTATTTGGCCTCGTCTCCTTACTTGCGCGAAGGCAAGTAATTACAGGACCTTAAGATGTCAGAGGAGCCGTTTTTAACGGCTCCTCTTTTTTTGTCCTCAAGGAATCCAAATACATGCCGATCCTGATCTTAAGGCAGTGTCAAACCTGCAGATTAAAGAGGGATAACATGGGCATAAGCATACAGATCGTACAACGCGAAGGCTGGGACCTCATTGGGTATGAGGGGCCGATTGATGCCGAAGCAGAAGTCCATCTCGCTCAACTCCTACCAAAACTTGGTAACCATGTTGTATTCAACTTCCGTAACACAGGCACAGTGAATAGCTGCGGTGTACGTAGCTGGATCAACTTCATGCGTGAGCTACAGAAGACGCCTCGTCAAATCGTATTTCAAGAATGTACTGGCGACATCGTCATGCAAATTAATATGATCCCTAGCTTCAAGGGCACAGCGACCATACAATCAGTATATGGGGCTTATGTCTGCGACGCGTGTGGACACGAAGACACTGTTCTCTTCGAAGCTGGCAAAACCCTGCCGGAGAGCAATGATGTCGAACTTCCTCCGAGACCTTGCCCCGAGTGTGGCGCTCAGATGGAACTCGCCGAGATGGAAGAAGAGTATTTCGCGTTCCTCGCAGCATAAATATTGAGCATTTAGGTTTGGAACTGGAATAGGAACAGGGTGGGACATGTCTCAAGCGGCAGTAAAAGTAGAAACAGTACAGGCGACGATTCTCTCCGAATTCGCGCGTTTTGATGCCTTTGCTAAAGTGCTGCTGGACGCTTATGTTTTGATCGATACCAATGGCCGCATTCTGAAAGCGAACCAGGCATTGGCTCAGCTTACTGGCCAAACCACTCGTCAGCTCCTCAAAGTCGAAAACATCAACCAGATCCTCTCATTTTCCGTCGACGGTATTCCGCTCGGCTTCAAAGAGCTTTGTGAATACGATTCGACGATTCGTATCGATGAAGTTTCCGGAATCGTCATTGGCCAGGAGACCACGAGAAACCTAATCCTAGGCGTCTATCCTTTCTCCGACCCTTCGAATCAGTCGAAGCTTGGCGTATTTGTTCTCATTCGCGACGTTACTGCGGAAACTCTGCTTCAGGATCAATATAAGAGTAAGGCGATCCAAAGTATTACGGATCCACTCACCACTCTTTTCACCCGTGCCTACTTCGAAGAGTTCCTTACAGGTCAGGTCACTCGCATGGAAGCCCTTCCCGAGAAAGAAACCTATCCTGTATCGCTCGTCATGTGTGATATCGACTTCTTCAAAAAGATCAACGACGGTTACGGCCACCAGGCTGGTGACTACGTTCTTAAAGTCGTCGCTCGCATTATGAAACAGACTTTCCGCAAGACCGATGTGTGTTGCCGTTACGGTGGCGAGGAATTCCTTGTCATTCTCCCAGCAGCATCCTTTGAAAACGCGGGCCTTGCTGCCAACAAGCTTCGCCAGGCTATTCAAAACGAAGTGATCATGTACGAAGATCGCCAGATTCCATTGACGATGAGCTGCGGCGTTGCTGCAATTCATATCGGCAAGGAAACCTACATGGAAACGATGGCCCGCGCTGACCTTGCCCTCTACGAGTGCAAACACAATGGCCGTAACCTCGTGTCGCTCCACGACGGCGAGAAGATCATCATCACTCCACGCGACTGATTCCAAGGGCTTCTGATAGCCTTTGGTTGTCCTCATCTTTCCCCTGCTCCAAATCACCTCTACCTCCCAATACACGTGTTTTCACAGCCGTATCCTGAATAATTGCGATGCTAAACATCGAAATTTTATGCCTGCAATCCTTTGGAATTGCTCCCCTAAAATGCGTTTTAAAAAGCCCGACCATCGATCGATCAAGTTTTCGAGGGCTAGCACCGATCAAGTAGAGGAGCTTCTATATCTCCCGTCTCGACTGTCCGGAGCATAAAATGATTCTTCGCCTCTCCGCCTCAGCCTTAGGATTCGCATTGATCCTTGCGAGTTGCACTAAGCCCGTTGCCAAGCCAACCTTCGGCAAAAACGGTGGAACGAAGGATGCCGGTGGCAAATACGACCCGACCAGCGAACCGAAGACGCCGGTAGTCAAAGTCACTCCCGAACTCCCAAGCGAGATTCAGTTGGTCAATACCAAGTTTACTGGCGAGGAGAGCAAACTCGAAGCCATCATCAAATACAACGGTGTCACCTCCCCTCGCTATAAGCTTGAAGCGGAGAGTGGTCTTGCCACAATCACAGCACCCAATCTCTTAACGGCGAAGTCTGACACTCTTGTGGTCGAGATTTACGAAGCGGAAAAACTTCGTTTCATCGCAAGACGCATCGCGACCACTGTGGAAAAAGGCAAAGCCAATAGCTGGAAACTCGAGGACTGCCTCGTAACCAAGGTCCCCTGGGACGGCGAGAAGAACGAAGGCAGCTGCGGATGGACTGTTCAGGACGTTAAATAAGAGGAGGCGAGAAGATATGAGCATCAAGATTTCGATACTATCAGTCTCAACACTTGCCTTCATCATGGCCTGTAACAATACTGCAATGACTCAAAAGGGTCAGAGTCTCGCCCTCAAGGGTAATGACAACTTCAAAACACTCATGGCTCAGGGCGCAGGAAATTTTCGTCCAGAGGCAATCAAATCAGCTTCGACTCTCGGTCTGAACTCGTCTGCGATCGCCGGCCTTAAAATCGATGACGCGTCCGGAGCCTGGTCGTGGGTGGGATTCGATACCAATCTTTCAGATGCGATCAAGGCCGATCAGGACCTTTTGAAAGTCTCTCGGGAAACGGTCGCGAAATTTGAAACTGAGCTTGGCTTCAGTCCTGGCGAAATTCTAGCGGACGAGGGTTCGGTTCAAACGCCTTACGCTGGCACAAAACTCGTGACTCTTCAGCGTCAGCATCAGGGCACCCCTATCAAAGGCGCCTTCATCAATCTCTTCTATGCAGTCTCCAAAGACGGCTCTCTTCGTCTCTCTGAGATCGTGAACAATAGCTATGGTGCCATCAAAATCTCTGCGGAAGTCCCGCCCATGCCATCGGATTCGGAAGCGGTGGATGCGACGGGCGTTGAAGATCTCCAGGTCCTGAGCCGCCGCCCTGTGATCCAAACGACTTTGAATAAAGAAGGTCGTTATGAATTTGCCTACGCAAGTGAATATCAACTCAAAGACAAGTCGTCCGACGAAGTCGTGACTTTGACCTTGGACAATGCGAGCCGTGAGATACGAGAAGCTTTTTCGAATCACGTTTATGAAGTGAATCAGATCAGCGCCGAGACCTACGAACGAAGCTACGTTCTGAAAGATCTTATCACTCGCCCTCTTATGTGGGCCAAAGTCCGGGATGGTAACAGCGATACTTCGACTGACGATAAGGGCAACGTCGACACGACGAGCAAGCAGGTGACGGTCACACTCACCAATACGAAGAACAAGAGTAGTGTCTACTTCGCCAACGCACCGACGCAGGTCGTATCGTTCAACTTGAACCTCGACGCCAGCGGCAAGACCAACATCAAGCTTGGCACTCCGGATGCAGCAGCCATGAACGTCTTTGCTGCTGTGCAGGAGACGATCGACTTCTCGGCTAAACATCTTTCCACCCAAGAGCTCAAACTTATCGAAAAAGGCTTCGACGCAAAGGTTAACATCGCTGAAGCCTGTAACGCATTTTATAACGGCAGCCTCAACTTCTTCAGCGCCAGTAAGCAGTGCGCGAACACGGGTCTGATCTCGGACGTCGTCAAGCACGAATGGGGTCATGGTCTCGACGATTACCTCGGTCCCAATAGCCGCGGGACAAACGGCCGCAGCGGAATCACTGATGGTGCTTATTCGGAAGGCATCGGCGATATCCTTTCGGCCTACGTCGCCAAGAGCCCAGACCTTGCGCCTGGCTTCTTTCTGAACGATGCCAAACCACTCCGTCAGTTGCAAAACAACCGGGTGCATCCACCTGCCAACGCTAACGAAGCGGAAGTCCACAGTGCTGGCCTTATCATCGGCGGAGCCTTCTGGGATATGCACACGAACCTTACGGCTCTCTATGGCTCGAATAAGGGCAATGAGACGGCATCTCGCCTGTTCCTCCGGCACCTGATGACGAGCGATCGTTACACCGATGCTTATCAGGCGGTGCTGCGTGTGGACGATGACGACAACAACACAGCGACCAAGTCGCCGAACTATTGCAATATCACCAAAGCCTTTGCCCGCCACAAACTCTCAGGCGGTGAAGAAGCTGGCGCGGATTGCCTCGACACCGACGCGAGCGTTCGCATCAAGATCGACTACGATCAAGGCGAAGGCAAACTCGCGGTCCTGGCCTCAGCCTATGGCGCGGCGAAGATCATTGCCTGCCCGGGCAAGGTCACAAGCTGCAAGGCGGATACTTCGGGCTATGTGGAATTCACCGGCGGTGATGGTGATGATGTTCTGACCCTCAAAGGCGACCGAAAATTCTATAACGCCAAGGGCGTGGTCGATGCCAAGACCAAAGCTTCGGTTCCAGTCGTTACTACGGATCCAATGGTCAAATAAAAAAAGACGAGACCGGCTGGGTCTCGTCTCATCAATTGTGATTGAGAGCCCGAGTCTATGCTCGGGCTTTTTCATGGGATTAAGGAGTGACCTTTGAGAGGTCGCAGTTTGCGTAAGTCAGCTCTTGTGTACCGACTTTCATCTTGCCGTCCGTTTTCTCAGCCAAAGAGCAAGCGTGGATCTTGCCGATGATGCCTGAGTAGTCGAAGCCGTTAGCGACATCGTCGACTGGGAGGGAGCCTTTGGTGAAGCCATAAAGGAAGTCCGGTGTGACTTGAGATTTATCGTGAACCTGCGTCCAGACTTTCTCTTTGCGTTCCTTCGGAGTTCCTTGATCCATGGTGATCTCGGTCTCAGCCAAATCGCCCCATGATCCACCGATCATTTTGTAGTCTCGATCGAATTCCAAGACATACGTGTAGTGAGAGGTTTCAACCAGCTCGTCTTCAAACTTTTTGGTGTACGCCATTTGAGGTTCAGCAGGTTCTGAAATCCAGCTGACCTTCGCTTCGACCTTGGCGATGTATTTGGTAAAATCTGCGCGGCCATCGCCCGAGGTTTTGCTGATCGGTATAAGATCGCCGATTACAAACTTCGCTTTGTACACAGGCTGATTCCAAACCTGAGCCGTTCGAGTCCTATCCATCACGAGACCGAGTTTGTCTTTGCCGACTTTCTCAAGCAGAGCAAGGTGCAGAGTCGCAGGGTTCACGTCCCAGCAACCGAGCATTTCTACGTTCGAAGAGAGATCTTCGACATTCGTGCGATCTTGTGAAACGATATAGGCACGGATCGACTCAATCGAGTTTGAGAGAACGTAGTTTCGCTTGTTGTTACTCATGTACGTTTCAAGCAAATATTTGCTGGCTCGTTCGCCTTCTTTGAAGCTGATCGGGAATATCCGATCGGAAGGTCGTGTAAAGCCAGTAACCAATTCCGCGTTTACGAAGAACGGCATCTTTGCTTCACCGCGAGTAATTTCTCCGTAGTAGCCGCGACCGTTTTCGTCAGCTGGGATCTCACCTTCTGGATCTTCGATATTCTTATTACAGCGGCGGCCAACAAAGAACTGCTCCTTACTAGGAGAATGGTCAGCCCATGATTTCGTGAGAAGGCCACGGATATCACCTTCGGTAACCAAAACTTCTCGATCTTCGAACTTCGCTAGAACCGCGTGCTTCGGTGTTTCTGCCATCAAAGCTGCAGGAGCCCAGCCGTGACAAGATCCCATCCAGCTCCAGTCTTCGCCAGAGTTCTCCTTATCGAGAAACATGTACTGGTCAACCGAGCTGTAATAAAGAAATGACGACCAACCATCGCTACTCATGGGAAACTGTTTTCTGAAATTAGCGAGGGAAGCCGAACGGAACTGATTCGCTGTTGTTTTCACAAGAGCTCGTGATGTCGAAACCTCGGCGTTGAGATCAAGACTGTTATCAAGATCATCCCAAGCCGTGATGAGCTGAGCGTTATAAGCCTCATCCAGCACAGTGGAATGACGCCAGCGATAGAGAATATCGTACTTGTCGGCGGGCGACAGCATCGGGTCTACGGCTTTTGCCTTGTTTTGTTCGGTCTGCGTTGCGAAGAACTCAGAGAGTCCTATGGTCTTGTCAGTCTTTTCCCAGCGACGAGACAGACCTTGCTCAGTCAAAGGCCAGTAGGTATCCGTCCAGGGATGACGATCAGCCTGAACTGTTTTGATCTTGACCAAATCTTGATAAGTCGGTGTTTCGAGGTCACCGAGGATATCGTAAGAATTGTTCTTGTCAATACCCTCCTTCGTCTCACTCACAGCTTCCGAACGCGAACAGCTCATACTCAGAAGACTCGAAGCCAGAACCATAGAAACCATGGATATATATTTCATTAAATTCCTCATACACAGATTGTTAAGTCAAACAGCGCACAAATC
>SEDW01000529.1 GCA_004193325.1 Pseudomonadota bacterium
AAATATAAATTCGAGGAAAAAGCCTGGCCGAAGGGAAGACCTTTGAGCGCCAAAGAAAAATATCTTGTTCTGAAAAACGTCTCGACCCACAACCTGAAGAACGTCGAGGCGAAGATTCTCCTGGGTGGTCTTAATGTGGTCTGTGGAGTGTCCGGTAGTGGCAAGACGAGTTTGATTCGTCATACCCTTTATCCCTTGCTTGCAAGAGCTTTGGGCCAGGAAGTGGACGATGAGGAAATGAGCGATGATCAAGGCACACTTGGGCCAGCGGATGCGGTGAAAAATCTTTCGTCTGTGCACTTCGTCTCTCAAGAGGGAATCGGTCGATCGACCCGTTCAACGATCGCAACATACCTAGGGTTTTATGATGACATTCGCAAAATCCTCGCGACCACTCCGGCGGCGAAAGCCAATGACCTGACTCCAGGATTTTTTAGTTTCAACGTTCCTGGTGGGCGCTGCGAAACCTGCAAAGGTTTGGGTTACGTCGTCGAAGATCTTTCTTTCCTCGGTGAAATGCCTGTGACGTGTAGCAGCTGTCGGGGTATGCAGTTTACCGATGAAGCCTTGTCGATCACTTATCGCGGCAAAAACCTTCACGATATCCTTCAGCTCACGATCGAGGAAGCGCGGGAGTTCTTCTACGAACATACGAAACTTGCGCGAGCGCTCGACCAGATCATCGGCATGGGCCTCGGTTATGTGCGCCTCGGGCAAAACACTTCATCCTTCTCAGGTGGAGAAGCCCAGCGTCTGAAACTCCTCAGACTCCTTTTGGACGCAGTTGACCGCAAGCCTTGCTGTCTTATCTTTGACGAACCCTCTACGGGCCTAAGCGACAAAGATGTTCAGCAACTTTTGCTCCAACTCTTGCGCTTACGGGATGCAGGACATACAGTCATCGTCGTTGAACATCATCTGGGCCTCATTGCCTCAGCGGACTGGCTCCTTGAAGTCGGTCCTGAAGCAGCTTCTGCAGGTGGAACCCTGGTTTTCCAAGGACCTCCGGCAGATATCAAGAAGGCCAAAGATTCGAGAACAGCGCCTTATTTACTGAGTAGTTGACGATAGAGGACGAAGTCGATGAGCAAGCATAACGATCAGCCAGCCCGTGTTACCGTTAAAACCTTGCTCAAACGAAAAGAGGATGGTCAGAAGATCACGATGCTGACCTGCTACGATGCGGCCTTTGCTGGCATCCTCGAAAAGTCGACGCTCGACATGATCCTCGTCGGGGACAGCATGGGCAACGTCGTCCTTGGGATGAAAGATACGATTACGGTGACGATGGACCAGATGGTTCACCATACTGCGGCTGTGGCGCGCGTAACGTCTCGCGTCATGCTCGTCGCTGATATGCCTTTCATGTCATATAATATTTCTCTCGAACAATCCCTGATCAACGCGACGCGTCTTATTCAAGAAGGTGGCGCGCATGCGGTGAAAGTGGAGGGTGGTACTGCCATCGTTCCACAGGTTCGGGCTATGGTTCAGGCAGGCATTCCCGTCGTCGGTCACCTCGGCCTTACCCCGCAGAGTATTCATACCCTTGGGGGGTATAAAGTGCAGGGGCGCGGCGACGAAGCGCAGAAGATGATACGCGAAGCCAAGGAGTTGGCTGAGGCCGGAGTCTGTGCATTGGTTCTCGAGCTTGTTCCGCAAGGGCTTGCCAAAGAGATTTCAGCGGCGATCAAGGTACCAACGATTGGCATCGGTGCCGGACCTGATACAGATGGCCAGGTTCTTGTCCTCCACGATATGCTTGGTTTCCCGAGCGAGTTCAGTCCCAAATTCTTAAAAAGATATGCTACTCTGGGGGAAACTATTGCCGCAGCTGTGGCACAGTATGACCTTGAGGTGAAGGGCGGATCCTTTCCCTCGGCTGAGCATAGCTTTCAATAATACGATTTCAGTTTCTGTTTAGATAAGGACGGATTCCACTCTATGGAAAAAAGAGATTACTACGAAGTTCTAGCAGTATCCCGCGGTGCATCAGACCAAGATATCAAACGCGCTTACCGTGCGATGGCGATGAAGTATCACCCGGACCGGAATCCAAACAATAAAGAAGCTGAAGACAAATTCAAAGAGTGTGCGGAAGCTTACGAAGTCCTGTCGGATGGCGATAAACGTCGTGTCTACGATGCTTATGGTCACGCCGGGGTTTCGGGCCAGGGCTTCTCGGGCTTCAACGATGTGAACGATGTGTTCTCTTCGTTTGGCTCCATATTCGAAGACTTCTTCGGCTTTGCCCAACAGGGCGGCGGAGGAGGCGGCGGAGGCGGTGGCAAACGTCGGGCTCGCAAGGGCAACGATTTGCGATATGACCTCGTCCTTGACTTCGAGGAAGCGGCCTTTGGCGTCGAAAAAGAAATCGAATATGAACGCGATATCGCCTGCGCAACCTGTAAGGGTGAGCGCGCTGAGCCAGGTGGCAAGAAAACTTGCGGAACCTGTGGCGGCCGTGGACAGGTTGCTCGTTCGCAAGGCTTTTTCTCGGTTGCGACTGCATGCCCGACCTGTCAGGGCGAAGGCGAAATCGTTACGGCTCCCTGCAAACCCTGCAAGGGCAAAGGCCGCGTTCGTGAACAAAAGAAAGTCAGCGTGAAGATTCCTCCAGGAGTCGATCAAGGCGTTCGTCTTCGTGTTGGTGAAGAAGGTCAGGGCGGTGGCTCCGGCGGTCCTAACGGCGATCTCTACGTCTTCCTCCAGGTCAAAGACAGTCCACACTTCGAACGTGATGGCAGCGATATCGTGCACCATGCAAGCATCTCAATGGTGCAGGCTGCACTCGGTACCAAGCTCACTGTTCCGACTCTCGGCAACAATACGGTTGATGTCGAAGTTCCTGCAGGCGTTCAGTTCGGTCATCGTCTGACGATTGCTGGCGAAGGTATTCCTAAGCTTCGCGGCGTCGGCCGTGGTGATCTCTGGGTTGAGCTCAAGGTCGATGTGCCAACTAAAATGTCGAAAGA
>SEDW01000530.1 GCA_004193325.1 Pseudomonadota bacterium
GGAATCGGCCCGGCGACAGAGAAGCGTCTTCAGAAGTCGGGCTTTGTCTACTGCCGGGATCTCTGGACCTGGTCGGCATCGGCTTTGGAAGAAGAGCTCGGGAACATGGGGCCTTGGCTCTATGATCGGGTTCGAGGAATTGATGAGCGGCCCGTTAAGGTGCATCGGGAGCGGAAGTCTCTTGGGAAGGAAGATACCTTCTCGACTGATTTGTTGGATCTTGCCTCGCTCGATAAGGAGTTGGTAACCCTCTGTGAGAGCGTGGAGCACTCACTTAAGAAGCGTTCGATTCGAGGGAAGACGATCGTCCTGAAGGTGAAGTATTCCGACTTTACCCAGCTGACAAGGAGTCAGACAATCGCGGATTGGACGGACTCGGCGCAGGAGATGCTTGAGGTGACTCGGGCGTTGATGAAGACGACCGAGGCCGGGAAGAAGAAGATTCGGCTGTTGGGTGTGAGTTTGAGTAACTTGAGTTCGACGAGTGATGTTGTTACTCTTGGGGTGGATGATTGAGGGTTTTGCTAAACTCCCGTTTATTGCCACGAATTTAGTCCGAGGCTTGTAAAGTAAGTCTCGGCATGGGTTAGCTCGCTATTAGTAAAGACACCTGCAATGTAACCATCCGGTCTAATCAAAACAGCTTCCCCATCGTTAAGCCCATAGTATTTCTGAAACTCCAGATATTCATCCTGCAGTTCAGATTGCTTACCAATTTGAAAAATCCTCAGGCCCGCACGTTCGATCTTCTCCGGCTCTACCAATGCCCCATTTACGAGCAGAGTAAAGTGAGTCCCCTTGGTGAGATCGAAGACTTGTCTCGTCCTGCCGCCAGCTCCTCGCAACTTAGCGTCTGGCGCGCGATTGCCTGGACGAACGCCCCGTTTCTCAATCGAGCCTTTAAACGAGATAGGACTGTCTTCGTAGGCAAGATCCAACTGATGTGTCTCACGGCCTCGGCCGAGTTGCGCCTTCTTCATGATGCCGGTGGCCAGCTCAAGCATTCCTTTGGCGATTGTGCGGCGTTCGCTCTCGTAACTGTCTAGAAGCGTCACCGGCCCGCCGTTCAAGACCGACGCCAATTTCCAACCAAGATTGTACGCATCTTGCAGGCTCGTATTGAGGCCCTGTCCGCCCGTTGGTGGATGAACGTGAGCGGCATCTCCACATATGAAAACTCTGCCTTGGCGATAGTGCTCAGCAAGCCTCACGCTAAAACGAAAGGTGGCGGCCCAGGCTACCCGGGTAATCTTGATCTTTTCATTGCCACTGCGTTCTTGCGCGAGCTGAGTGAGGACGTCTTTGTCGAGAAATTTATCACTTTGTTCCGGCAGCGCGGCCTGGATTGAGAAGAGATGGCTGTGCGGTAGAATCCCGATGCCAAACAACTTGTGTTTCTCACGAGTTCCCCAGCGATGCTGGACATTGGGAGTCACACCTTCCACTTCGACATCTGCTGCAAGATAGGGAGGAGCGTCCAAGAAATCGCCTTCGAAGTTGATGCCGAGAGACTTTCGAACAAAGCTCTTCCCGCCATCGCATCCGACTAAATACTTGGCCTCGATTGCCTGCATACCAATAGGGGTTTGAACCTGACAGTGAACAGAATCGCCGCTATCAGTAAAACTTGTGAGTTCGCTAGCGAACTGGACTCTGTGGCCAAGTTCACCAAGACGCTCTCGGAGAATGGCTTCGGTTGAGAATTGTGGAATCAACAGCAGTGTACTGTAAGGCTCACTCGGTTCGGGAGTTATAGCTTCATGAGTATTTAGATCTTCAAACGTTTTACCATCTTCGCTATAGCGCCGAAGGATGAAATCAGTCCAACCCTTGGCATAAATGCGGTCCACCACTCCGAGGTCGTCAAAGATCTCAAGGCTCCGCGGCGTCAATCCCTTGCCTTTCGATCCTTCGAACGGTGTAGGGGACTTCTCTATGATGAGAAACGAAATCGATCGCCTCGCGAGCTCGATGCCGAGAGTCATTCCAGATCCACCAGCGCCGCAGATGAGAACGTCAACTCGTTTCGTTTCCATAGAATTCCCTCAAAATATAGATGCAACTTGTCCATCCCGATAAATATAAGCTAGTATTTACATTTCGTCTACTTGCGTTCGGAGACTCACTTGAAAGAGCCAAAATCAGCCGCGAAACCCAAGAAATTCCCGACTCAGGAGAGATCCAAAATTACTGTTGGAGCCATCCTGGAAGCAGCGACTTACATTTTGGAACATGAGGACTGGGAGAATTTCTCCACGAATCGTGTCGCGGAAAAAGCCGGCGTGAATATTGCTTCCTTGTACCAGTATTTTCCCAATAAGGAATCTATCCTGTCCGAAATTTTTCGCATGCACTCGGATGAGATCAGAGCGACGAGCCGTGAATTGGAGACGGTGGATCTCTCAGCCTTGAATCTGCATCAATTGCTCGAGAAGATTGTAAAGGACTACGTTCGGAGTCATCAGAACGAACCGAGACTTCATCGGATTTTGCAGGCGAAGGTGCCGAAGTCAGTCTGGTGGATCGACGAGAATAATGCGGGGGATCTGGAGGTCGTTTTCGACAAGTTGCTACGGAACAGAACAGAAAAGCTGAAGAACAAGAAATTCGCAGGGTTTTTTCTAAAGACAGGTTTGAATGCTATGATTCGGGAAGCGGTGGATCGTCATCCAGATTACTTGAGTGATCCGGATTTTGTTCCCGAGATGGTTAGCTTTTTTGAGGCCTATCTGAGTGGATCGGGGCGCTAGATGCTTTTTCTTCAGAAGACTATAACTTCTCAAGCGGCAGCTTCGCGGCCTGCTTGACCCAGGACACAAACTGATCCTCATCAAACGGCTTGTCTTCGTAGATTTTAAGATATCGGACGTCCTTGTGTTTCGACTCGCCATCTGGAATTGGTTTGAGGGATAGACCTCGGAAGAAGCCTACGGTCACATATTTTGTGTAGCAGTAGATCGATAGAAACCA
>SEDW01000531.1 GCA_004193325.1 Pseudomonadota bacterium
GATCCCAATTTTGAATCAGAGGTTTATCTCAAGCAGATCAAAGGCGAGCTCAAAGCAGAAATGGAAATGAGGCTTAGTCTTGCGGATAAAGATTTTGCCCAGGGCCTTCATTGGTCGCCCCGCGTGCGCTTTGGTAAACCGATCGAAGAGCTGCAGCATTTGGTAAAAGAAAGTAAATCCGACATTCTGATCTTCGGAAAGCACCATTTTTTTAGGCCAAAAGGTCTGGTTTTAGGGAAAGTCCCTTACCAGGCCATGATCGAGGACAACGTGGCGAGCATCGTCGTCCCGGACTCAAGCTTTATCGACAAACATCAATAGCCGCTAGCCATTCGGGGGGATCTCCCGGTTACGGTCGATCCCCTCTCTAAACCTTCCTCAAAACCCACGAATTCATTGGCGGGGAATTCCCTGCCAGGGCTTTTTCCCAGCAGTTTTTGCAGCCTTGACACCCCTCCGCCATCCTTTCACAATGGTTATACGGTCAATAGTATTTCGAAAAGGATCTGGGGGCGGGCTTTGGGGGAAATTCTCCAGGGGCGCAGGCGGAGTTCTGTTCGTTTGAAAGAGAGTACATGGCTTCCTCTTGGTCTTCTTCGGCTTCCGACACGCAGAGCCAATATCTGATCTTTGTCGTTGCGGCTCAGTCCTACGCTGTGCCGATCTCTGACGTGCGCGAAGTGGTGCTCATGGCTGAACTGTCACCGACCCTTGGGCCCTCTCAATACTTCCAAGGCCTTTTGAATTTGAGCGGCGAAGCGATAGCGGTGGTCCGGCTCAATCGTCTGCTCGGCCTGGAAGATTTTAAAGCAGGGCTTTATTCCCATATTATTCTTTCGCAATACCAGGGGAAATCGTTTGGTTTTCTGACCGAAGGCGTGCAGAAAATTTTGCTCGTGGCCAAAAGCGATTTGACCGAAGTGCAGGCTGATAAAACCTTTGGCGGCTTTGCTACGGCGATGCTTCGCGATGGCAAAGACTTCGTGCCCTGCCTGTCGCTCTCGAATGTTTTGAAAAGCCTCACGAATGAAATTTTAAACGGCAGCAGCGTTCTTTCATCTCCTTCGACGATCACGAAAGCGGCTTCATGATCAACCTTCCCAAATCTTTAACGTCTGATCCGGATTTTCCCCGGTTGAAGTCGTATATTATTTCGGTGACCGGCCTTTCCTACTTTCAGGCCAAGGAAGAGGATCTCTCGCAGCGCCTATTGAAACGCTTCGAAATCCTGGGCATCTATGATTGCGGCAACTATCTCACAAGGCTTGGCGGTTCGAGCGGAGCAGGTGGGGAGCTCGATCTACTTGTGAGCGAACTCACGATTGGCGAGACCTATTTTTTTCGTCACAGCGAGCAGTTCGATGCCTTGCGCACCGTTATCATTCCCGCCCTGATCAAAAAGAACGAAGCCACGAAACGCCTGAGTATCTGGTGCGCGGGCTGCTCCACTGGCGCCGAGCCTTACTCCATATCCATCCTCCTTCGCCGGGAATTTAAGCATCTCCTTCGCGGCTGGATGATTGACATCATTGGGACGGACATCAATCGAAGTTTCCTCTCACGTGCAACTGAGGGGCGTTTCGACGATTGGCATTTGCGAGCGACTAGTGAAGAACTCAAGGTCCTTTGCTTTCAAAGAAACGAACGCTCGTGGCTTATCAATGCCGAATACAGGGAAGGCGTTAGCTTTCTCTATCACAACCTGATCACCGGCCAGTATCCTCCGCGCTATGAAGGACCGATGGTCTATGACATTATTCTTTGCCGAAACGTGATGATCTATTTCAGTCACGAAACGATTGCTGCGATTCTTCCCCAGTTCGATCGCTGCCTCGGAGACGAAGGCTGGATGCTGCTTGGCTATTCGGAGATCAACACAGATCTCTATCGAGCCTTTGACCTTGTCCCCTACCCAGGCGCAATCATCTTTCAAAAGCGCAAGAAAAAGCCACTTGCTGAACTGTCGTGGCCGGCAAATCCCGATAAATTCCCAACTCTCAGCCAGGCGCAAGCCCCTGCCCTATCCCCAGCTCAAACTCCCGCTCCTGCCCTACCGGCACCTCCGTCAAGCATCCGCCCAGCGCTGGCAGCAGCAGCTCCCGCGTCAGCCACGAGTTTACCGTCGATCAGAAATTTTACGGTCGATTCGGAAACGCCTTATCGTCAGTGCCGAAGCCTTGCCGACATCGGCGATTTCAAAGGCGCACTCGCAGTGGCCAACGAGCTTTTGATGAAAGAGCAGCTCGATCCGCGAGCCCATTTCCTAAGAGCATTAACACTGGTGCAGCTCGAGCAGTTTGCCGACGCGGAAGAGGCCTTTCGCAAGACGATCTACCTCGATCGGAAATTTATTCTCGCGCACTATCATATGGCTTTGCTCTACCGAAAAACCGGTCAGGCAGAAAAATCCAAACGCTATTTCGCCAACGCCGGTGATCTTCTGCAAAGCCTCGATCGAAACAGTGAACTCCTGGAAGGCAACGGCATGACCGTCGTTCAGCTTGCTCATAGTCTCAAGTCTTACGGAGGAGCCGCCTGATGGATAAGTTTTTGGATGTCCTATCCCCGGTGAAAAGCCGAATCGATTGGGATCAGGTTCGTGAGAAACTCAAAGCCAACCAAGTGGCGATGGATCAACTCTTCAGCTCTGGCGAAGAGAAGAACAAGCTTGTCTTTGCCGAACGTGCACGGCGCATGGCCGCTCGGCTTCGGCATAATCTTGTGGTCGACACCCTTACTGTGATGACCTTTCAGTTGGGTAAAGAACGCTATGCGCTGCCTCTCAGTGACCTCGCGGAAATCCTTCCCTTCGCCGATTGCACTGCAATACCGGGCTGTCCTCCCGAACTCACGGGAGTGATCTCGGTTCGTGGTGAAATCCGCTGCGTGGTAGACCTGGCCATGGTTTTGGGCCTGGACGTGGAACTCGATGAAGATAATGCAGGCTATATCCTTCTGCTCCGCAGTGA
>SEDW01000532.1 GCA_004193325.1 Pseudomonadota bacterium
CTTGCTCGGGCAGTCTTGAGATTGTACGATGACAGCTAGCATTTGCCAAATGATTGAGGTTTTCCATGCGACGAATATTCAAGTCGATCCTCGGCCTCATCGTCCTATCCTCTCCCTTGCAATCCTGCAATGTTCAACCTCGGGGCGAGCTCGCCGCTTTCGGCGACAGCGTTACCTGGGGTTATGGTGATCTTCCGGGTGGCTGGGTGCGACGCGTGGAGCAAGGCTCCGGTTATTCCATCTCCAATCTTGGAATTCCTGGCGAGAAAGTGGATGCCGGCGATCAAAGAGCAGACGCGGCATTGCGTGCTGTGCCAGAAGCCAAGGTGGTTTTTCTCCTCCACGGTGGCAACGATTGGGTGCACATCTTTTCGAAAGCGGATTGCTTCAAAGAATGTGATCCCGCCACGACCGAAGCCAAATATGAAGAGGTCGCGAGCCACCTCAGATCGATTCGTTCGACTATAGTCAAACGTGGGAAACGTCCCGTCTTTCTCACCTACTGGCCAAGCTCTCCCGAAAAATGTAACGACTATACGCCTGAACAATTTGAAATCTTCAAGGCTCATCGCCTCTACCTCGATAACAAGATCATCGCAGTTGCCGGAGAACACGGAGACCGGGTTATTGACTTAAGGGAAATGGATAATCTAGGAGCGGAAGCTGACTTCTTTGACTGTCTCCATCCCTCGGCGCAAGGCTACAAAAAAATCGCCGGAAAGATACTGGAGCAGGTCTCTGACTGGGCTCCACCGGATCCTTCGCCTAAAGATCTTCTTAAGAATCCTCTTCGCTGGTGAGACTGTGGTAAATTAGTAGCCGAGACTTAGAGTCGCAAACCGGACCGTTTTAACCAAAGAGATGGAGAGAAAAGAATCATGAAAGTTGTAACAAAAGCCTTGCTCGCCTGCGGACTTACTTTAGCATTGGTATCCTGCGGTTCGAGTGATGACGACGAAGCGGCGGTAGTCGTTTCGGGCTCGCTCAAGACATCCCTCCTCGCATCGACTGATATTAAATCGACTACTCTCACGTCTGCCTCATGTGCAAACGATGTGAATACGGGCCTCTTTACCGCGACCTTCGGCGGTGAAGGCGGAACGAGACTTGGGGTCAAAATTAAAGGCTTTACGGCCACAGGTGCAACCTACTCTTGCAGTCAGGCCGCAGACAATCCTGATGGCGATGTCGGTAGCAAATATAATATTTGTGCCGTCGACTTCTCAGTTGCCTCGAGTGTAAGCGGTGTGGACACCTACAGCATGTACCGTGATCTTCCGGCTGCTCCAGCCTTTTCTTATGGCGGGACCTGCACCGTTGTAACGACTTTTGAAGGATCAAAAGTCAAACTCACAGTGAGCTGCGCGAATCTCGTACGCACTTACCTCCAAAGCCGCGAAGTTTTCCCTGTTGATCAAAATGTCGTGGGCTCGGTTAACGGAGCCACGACAGCCGAATGTAATATTTGATAGTGTTTCCCCGCCTCCTTCGTTAAAACGAGGGAGGCTTTTTTATGTCCACTTCTTATCTTCTCGCTGCAGGTCGTTCCCATGACGCTTCGATTGATTCATCTGACTTCTAAAGATTATCGGGAAATGCCTTGGAAAAACGGTGGCGGTTCCACTACAGAAATTGCCATCTATCCAGAGACGGCCAGTCTCAACGAGCCTTTTCTCTGGCGCCTGAGTCTTGCGCAGCTTAAAGAATCCGGACCCTTCTCAAGCTTTCCCGGCTACGATCGCAGCATCGTGCAGCTAAGCGGTAAGCCGATGACACTCAAGCACGACGGGCATGCGGATAAACGTCTCGAGCCGCTCGTGCCTTATCCCTTCGACGGCGAATGGAAGACGGAAAGTGTGTTGAGCGAGCGAGCTGAGGACTTCAACCTCATGACGCTCTCAACTGCTTTTGAAGCAAGGCTCGATCGCTTTGATCTTGCACTCGATAAAGAGCTCAAGAAAGAATCGCAGGATCACACAATAATCTGGGTCTTTGATGGCGAAGTCGAATGGAAGACAAGCGCTGATAAAAAGATTCTGAATACCGGCGACACGCTTATCCTCGAGATGGCAAGAGGCTTAATCTATACGCTTGAGGCGAAATCGGAACAAGCGATCGTTTTCGTCGCCAAGCTTAAAGTAAAGGGCAAACCTAGCGTAAAAGCTAAGGATCCTCTCGCTGGCGTGACACTCGAAAAACTTCTTACGGAATTAGTAAATCATTATGGCTGGGAATATCTCGGCGAAAAAATTCCGGTAAATTGTTTTTTGAAAGACCCAAGTATAAAGTCGAGTCTCACCTTTTTAAGAAAAACACCCTGGGCCCGGACTAAGGTGGAAAAGCTCTACATCGGGTATTTGGAGAAGAAGTGATGGACGGATTAGACACAACAGATCTTCTTAAAATCGCTCGCATGAAAATGCCTTTTGGCAAATATAAGGGAACCACTCTCATTGATCTTCCCGAACCCTACGTTGTATGGTTTAGCACGAAGGGCTATCCTAAAGGAGAGATTGGAAGACTGCTCGCTCAACTCTATGAAATCAAATTAAATGGACTCGAATACTTGTTTGTTCCTCTTCGCGAGAAGCCTATGCATTTCTAAGGCCAAGAACACAGGAGTTTGATTTATGGGTATTGATGAAAGCTTTGAAGCCGCTGAAAGCCTAAAGGGTCACTTTGTAGTCATCGTCAGAACAGATGGCAGCGAAATCACCGGACGCCTGACTGAGATCGAGGATTTAACAGCTGTTCTAGCCGATGATGATTCCCATCAGACGCGCATCTCACTCGGCGATGTGAACTGGATCAGTCGAGTCGTATAGCCCTACAAAAGCAGCCCGACCAATCTCAGAGAGCCTTACGAGGCTCTTTTTTTATGCTTGCTTCGCTGCGTATTCCAAATAGTCGACAAGTTTGGCAAAGGGATCAAAGCCAATCACGTTCTTAGCGTCAGCCACGAAGTT
>SEDW01000533.1 GCA_004193325.1 Pseudomonadota bacterium
ATTTTAAAACTGCTTTGCAAACAGTTTCCGGAACTCGATGAAAATCGTATCGGAGTCTTCGGCTGGTCTTACGGCGGCTACTTCACCGCTTACGCCGTGTTTGCCCGTCCAGACGTTTATAAGGCCGGTGTAGCGGGTGCTCCCCCAGTCGACTGGCTCGATTATGATACGGCTTACACCGAGCGTTATCTCGGTCTGCCCAATACAGATAAGGAAGCCTATGAATCGGCTTCGATACTGCCGCTCGTCAAGAGCGAGAAAGCAAAAAAATCGCCTCGTCCCCTGCTCCTCATTCACGGAACGGGCGATGACAATGTCTTCTTCTTCAATTCGCTGAAACTGGTGGATGAGATGGAGCGGCAGGCGCTTCCCTATGAGTTTCTTCCTCTCATGGGAATGACTCACATCGTAGCGGATGAGGCACTCGATTCCAGACGTTTCGAAAGAACTCTCGAGTTCTTCCGTCGCCATCTCGGAACCAAGCCTTAAGCGAGATCAGAGGCCGGCAAGGAGGAGCGCCGCTCCAATAATTGCCGGCACCGCCTGGATAAAGAAGATTCGACTTGAAACGGTTTTCCCACCCACGATTCCTGCCACGATAATACAGCCCATAAAAAACACTGCAGTCGGCACGTAATTGGCTTCACCGCGATAGAATTGCGCAAAGATCAGGCCGGCAGTCAGAAAAAGATTATAGATACCCTGGTTGAACGCCAGCGGTGCTGTGATTTGCGCTTTTTCCTCGGTGAGTCCAAACCGTTTACGTCCCGCAGGTTTCGTCCAGAGAAAACATTCGAGGTACATAAAGCCCACATGCGATACGGCCGAAATCAAAACAAAGATGTCGCTAAAGTGAAACATACATTCTCCAAATCATAGCATTGGGCCGATCTTAACGGACTGCCTGATGGCTTCAAGTGGGAATCCCCAAGTATCAGATTATAATACCTTGCCTTAAAAAGACTAATACGACCATATAGGTAAATGCCATCGCCGCGGAGGAGACGCCATGTTTCGACGGATTTTAGTCAGTCTGCAATTCCTCTTGTTAGCCGCTTGTCAAACCCAAGGCTCAAACTATGAGCAGGTTCGAAGCGGGCTGAATTCCCGCTTTATGCAGAGCTATGTCGACAGCCAGCCCTACGATGTTTATTACGCGACCAATCGCGCCAGTGTTGGAGCGGCGACCTCCTGCCGTAATGCGGTCTATGGAGTCACCACAGGTCAGGCGCTGACTTACGGCGTTTGCCGCGTGCAGGTCCCGATCAATCGTCCTGTGGGTTCTCTCAGCAGCAGCTCCGATCCCAACTCCGACACACAGATTAATTTTCAGATTGCTCAGGAGGAAGTCTTTGACGAGGCAGCTTTTCAAACTGCCCTCACGCAGTCGAAGTCCGATGAGATCCTGATCTTTGTTCATGGCTTCAATGTTCGTTTTGAAGAAGCGATCTATCGCGCGGCGCAGCTCGGATTCGATGGCAAGTATCAGGGCCAGCTTGTGCTCTTCTCGTGGCCGGCCGGAGCGAAGGAGAGAATGATTCAGGGCCCCTTCCTTCTTCAGACTTACCGGGAGAACAAAAGCAACGCGGAGGCCAGCATCGCGGCCTTTGAAAAAGTGGTTTTGGCAGCAGTGGCCAGCAAAAAACGGCTGCACATAGTGGTGCACAGTATGGGGCATCAGGTCGTCCTCCCGGCTTTGGCCAAGCTAGCGGAGAGCCTGCCGCCAAAGACGATTCAGGAATTGATTTTAAACGCGCCCGACTTTGCCGTGGAGGACTTCAAAACGATTGCTCCGGCGATTGAGAGGCTTGCAGTCCGCACGACCGTCTACTGCTCGCCAAACGATAATGCTCTCGCCGCTTCAATGCGGGTGAATGGCAACGTCAGGCTTGGCAATTGCACTCTGATGGATGGAGTCGATACGATTGATGTGAGTGAAGTTGACAGTCCACTCTTGGGGCTTGGGGGACTGGGCCACGGCTATTATGCAGGGCGGCCTATTATTGGCGACGTGGCTCAGCTGCTCCTCGGTATGGATGCACCGCGCCGGATGTTCGTTAAGAGAACAATTCCAGCGCTCAGGTCGAATTACCTGCTCCGTCAATGAACCAATGATGATCAGGTGGAGGAGGGCTCTTTGTCTTTGTGCATGAAGCCGCCAAGCAATTTTTTGCTGACGCGAATGGCGATTTCCTGAATGATCGGGTGTTTGACGATCTCCTGCCAGAGCACTTCGAAATCAAATGTGGGTTGAGCCTTGTAGTGTTCAAACAGGCCTTCAAATGCGACAAACAGCTCTTTGCGTTTGTCTTCCGGCAGTTCGGCAAAAGCATCGTGCAACATGTTAAGGAGTGGGTGGCTAAGGGCAGCGGATTTCCCATCCAGTTTGTCCATGATTACGTTCTGAGCCATTTGTTTGGCCGAGCCCATCAGCGATCCTAGAATATCCATCCCTAACTCCTCATGCATAAAGCCTGATAAATCTTATAGGGGACTTTGAGTAGGGTATAAACAATTTTTCCCATGGTCCGGTCTATAGTCTCGAAAATGTTTGGAAATCAGGAAAACAGTTTCGTCTTCAACTCTCTATGCTGAGGCTTTGAACTCAAATGCGTTTGTACAGTCTTGTCCTGGCCCTGGCTTTGCCCCTGGCGCTCCTGCCAACGTTCGCCCGGTCTGAGTCTCAGTCCAGTCCCTGGTCCTACACCCTGGCCTACGACGCCAGAGCCAAGGTTATGGACGTGGAAGCCCGTCTGCCCGCCGGAGTGGAGCTCGAATTCGATGCGGAAGGCGAAGCGTTTTATTCGAGAATGGAAAAGGGCGAGAGTGGGGAGGGGCTTAAGTTGAGGGCAGGGATGAAAGTCCCGTCCTGCAAGAGTAAACTTTGTCTCGTCCGCTATCGTTTCGATCTGGGTAAGGCTGCCTCTGCGAAAACTTCGAAGGATTCTTTACAAGCGATACGTGA
>SEDW01000534.1 GCA_004193325.1 Pseudomonadota bacterium
AGCCTTACAGCGATCAAAGAAATCTGCTTAAAACAGATTGATATCACAAATCGTAAATTTACTGATGGATTCCCTGGAGTCGAGTCTTTGAAGGAGTGGTTTGCACTTAACTTCAATTTCAATTTGAAAGTCACAAAAGCCGGCTCTTACAAATTCAGAATCAAATCAGACGATGGTAGTATTTTATTGATCGATGGCATGGAAGTCGTCAATAACGACGGCCAACACTCGGCTAAAGATGCGGAAAAAGACATTGTGTTGACCGCCGGTTCTCATAAAGTAAATTTGCAATACTTCCAAGGTCCAGCCGATGAAATTGCCTTAGAGCTTTTTTGGACCCCGCCGGGCGAGTCAGAGTCTTACATTCCGACGAAATATGTGACGCGAACAGCCTACTAAATTCCTCTAAGCCTGAAGCGTCAAAGCTTCAGGCTTTTTTAATTCCCCTACCCTCTCCCCCGAACCCGCACCGCCTGCAACCCGACCACCAACGCCAACACACAAAGCCCAGCCGCCGACAGATAAGCCGCTCCCGGAAAGTAAACCCCATTCTCCCGATTCGAATAATGCATAAAGATCTGCGTGAAGAAGAACGGCGCTCCGATCGCTGAGATACTTCCGAGCGACACCAAACTCCCTTGCAGCTCGCCCTGCTCATTCGCCGGCGTGTTCTTCGTAATAATGGATTGCAACGCAGGAAACGAAATCGCCGAGAACGCAAAGATAGCGATCGCCGGATAGGCCATCCAACCTTCGGTGAGCAAGCCAAACATCGCATATCCAATCGCACTGACCACCACACCGAAGATGAAGGCATTCATCTCACCGATCTTTGGAATCAAATATCTCGGCAGCAACGCCTGCGTCAGCGCATTCGATATTCCCACAAAAGCTAACGACAAGCCTACTTGCCAACTCGTCCAACCAAACTTGTTCTCGGTGTAGAGCGTCCAGTTCACTGGGTGCACCTGGCCCGCGAAGAACAAGATGAAGTAGACCCAGATAAAGCCAGCGATCGGCGAAGGCCTCAAGATTTTGATCAAGGACAGAAACGGATTCATTGTCTTCAGACTCAGCGGCCGTCGATTCTCAAGAGAAAGAGATTCGGGGAGAATGAAATAGCCAAAGGCAAAGTTCAAAAGGTTCATTACCGCCGCAACCAAAAAGGGAGCATTCGGCCCGAGCTGGTGAAAGAGCCCCCCCACGATTGGTCCCACGATAAAGCCGAGGCCCCAGCCAGCACCGATCAGTCCGAAGTTCTTCGAGCGGGACTCGTCATCGCTGATATCTGCCATGTAGGAGGCGGCAACAGTCATGCTTGCCCCTGTGAGCCCGGAAATGACCCTTCCGATGAAGAGAAGAGTGAGATTGGGGGCAAAGGCCATCAGGAGATAATCGATCCCTGCACCCAGAAGTGAGACGAGCAGGACAGGACGTCTCCCAAAGCGATCAGAAAGCGATCCGAGAATGAGCGAGGCGAGAAACTGCATCGCGGCGTAAGCGCTCAAAAAGTAGCCATAGTAGAGGGACACCATAGCCAGATCGTTCGTGAAGCGGCGGATGATGTCGGGCAGCACAGGGATGAGCAGGCCAATTCCCAGAGCATCGAGAAAGATGGTGATAAAAATAAATTGGATCCGAGGCATAAGGCCCATCCTAAAGCTGACGTAAGGGATTGCGGGTGAAGCTATGAGAGATAGTTTTGCAGATCTTGGGAAAAAATCCAGAGAGATCGGGAGGAAGTCGAAGAAAGGAGCGGATTGATGAGGAGAAGGTCTTACCGCGCCTTCTCCCCACCGACTTAGAGCTTACAGGTTTTGAGACATTCTTCAGTCGGCGTCACCGTTCCAAAGAGCCTTGAGCTATTTACAAAACAAGCCATCACCGCTTCCTGGACAGCGGAACAGTCCCGGCCAGGACCCTCAAAACCGAGCACGTCGTTCACCATCTCGGCAACGTGAGCCGATTCGTTCACGGTTCGCATGCTGATCGTGGCGAGGATACCAAAGTAGCCAAGGGCTCGAAGGTTCCAGTGGGTGGGGTGGTTCTGAAGCATTTGCGGAGCCGGGAACGCTGTGATGCGATCCGGAACCTTGGCAGTCAAGCCCGGCATCGAAGGCAGGAATTTGAAGTTGCGTTCGATGCGGATAGTCGTAGCTGTGTGACAGCTTACGCAGTCGGCGGTGTTGCGGTTCGAGAGGGCTGGGTTCTCAAGACGGTGAACCGCCTCGTTGAGAATGTCCATTTTGCTTTCGACGCCTTGGGGATTTGTGTTGAAGAAATCTTCAGTACTCAAAGTCTTCGTCTCAGTCACGGGTGTGAAGACTTCGAAGTTTCCGCCAAGGTTAAGTTCGACGAACGAGTTGGGCACTCCTTTGCTGATGTTCGGCACTGAGGTCTGCACCCAACGACCTTTCTCAATATTGCCGCCGATGAAAAGCCAATCGAGCGGTGAACCATCGCGAAGACCCATCATTGTGAGTTTGTGGAGTTTGTTGGCGTTCGCGTATTTCAGGACAAAGGCTTTGAAAAGTTCTGGCACGTTCGTGTTCTTCACCGAAACCGCTTTGCTCAGAAGTGGATGAACATTGAGCGGCAGTCCACCTGTCGTTATACCAAGCTGAGCTTCGCCCTGGCGCTTTAGATTCACCAAATCCTTGAGAACGCCATCGCTGTAACCGGGCATGCCTTCGCCGAGTTTGTAGACAAGATGCAGTGCGCTATCAGCCGGTCCGAATTGCGTTTTGGGTTGCGCAATAAGTCTTAGTTCGCGGATGCAGCTGCGATCTTTCAAATCGTTACTTGGTGCACAGGGATCATAACGAAAGCCTACGAGATACCAGGCTTCGATCTTCATGATGCCAGCACCAGCGGGTGCGCTGATCCATTCTTGAGTGGCAACAGTTGTCAGATCACTGAAAATTCCTGTTGGGACTAGATTCGTAATCAAACCCTTTTCACCTAA
>SEDW01000535.1 GCA_004193325.1 Pseudomonadota bacterium
TGAAGGATCACGATCAGGAAATGCTCGCAACTCTGGGCCTTGCGCATTTTATCAACCTGCTCTTCGGCGTCACCCTCAGTGAGCAAAAGATCTCAATGCAAGATGGGCAATTGAAGGGCGGATCGACTTTTCTTCAGCAGGCTCGCACCGCAAAAACCATCTTCTCCGAAAACCATGAACTTTATTTCGATATTCAGTCCTTAAATCCACACGGACCCGAGCTTTATGCAGATCTGCAACGAGTCCTCGACCGTTTGCGCTCCTACGTGGAAAAGGGCGATCGCACAGCCTTCCTCAATGCCATGGAATCGGGGCGGGATTACCTCGGGGCCGAAACCCTGGGCTAAGAGACCTTAAAGGCGTGAAACCATGTCTTAAATCTCACGAAGCCCTGGGCACCCCCAATTTTGCCGAAAGAAGAGTTCATTTCCTGGCCCTGAGAATCGTTCTCAGCCACAGAACCGAGCAGGATCTTGTAATTTCTAACAAATATGGCAAAATCTTAGTCGGACCGATAACCATCAGGCCCACAGAAAATCCGTGTAATCGGCCACTGTGAAGCATTCGAGTATGGAAAGATCCGCGATAGTGGTATATATACAGCTTGATTCGGAGGCTTCTATGGGCACATCAAGTTGGCATTCAAGTGACTCTACATTGGTACTTTCTTTTCAGCTCCCCCGAAGCCGTTCAATCCCCTATTCCACTCTTTTTGAGAACAACAGCTACCTCCGTATGCTGAACAAACTCCTTCAGCTCGAACTCGGCTCGATCGAAATGTATCGCCGTTGCTCCGGTTGTCTGCAGATCGAAGATCAATCCATCATCGATGTTATCGAAGCTCATCGTCAGCAGGCGAAGAACCTCGTCAACCTTATCGTTTATAATCGCGGCATTCCCGAAGAGAAGGGTTTCTCCCTCTCTCCTGAAATCGGCATGATCGCGCACGGCCTCGGTCGTCATCTCGGACGTTCTTGGGCCTACCGCACAAGTCACGGCGCCTGTCTTCACATCGAGCGTATGCTCGAACGTAAATATGCATCCGCTCTCACCGAAGCGCCTTATGGCGATCGCGGTATTCTCAACGATCATGCAAAACGCACAAGCAACCACATCGAGTGGCTCGCGAATGCGCGTCCTGCTGATCTCCTCGAGTAATCATCAGGCAAACAAAAAAGCCCACCAGCTCCTCGCCGATGGACTCTTCTCATATTCTACCAAACCAATTTCAAACTACATCAAAGACACAGCATCACGACTATGATCCACATCACGAGACGATCCATGATCGCTCTCCGACACGATGTGAGCCACCTCATTTGCGGTCAACAGACTCGGCAGACGTCCGCCTGAGCTTGCTTTCCAGCCTTTAGAATAAGCCTCAGCACCAAGTAGAACGATCTCAAGCTGGTTGACCATGCGCTCAGCGATTTCGATTCGCTGTTTTGCTGGCAACTCGAGAGCTTCCATACCGAGGTTGAAGATGACCGTGATCATCGTTTCAGCCACGAGTTCCGGATTGAGGATATCGCGCTGGCTTGCTTCGGATTCTTTAACGATATCTTCTGCAAGTTCTTCAACGAAGCGACGTGTTTCCTTTTTGATTTCCTTACGGAAACCTTTTTGCTCGCCAAGGCGTTCGCCCATGAGCAGACGGAAGTGTTGTTCGTTGTTCTCTAGGTATTCCATAAACGTTTCGACCGAAGTCCGAATCACACCGCGACGAACGCGTGCACGACGACGAGACTGGCGAAGGAGTTGTCTAAGAGTAAGGGATACTTCGTCGACCAGGGCAAGACCCAGATCTTCCATATCCTTAAAGTGGCGATAGAATGAGGTCGGCGCTATACCGGCCGCGCGCGTCACCTCGCGAAGGCTGAGACATGCAAAGCCGTTCGTTGTGCTGAGATTGAGGGCGGCCTGAATGATATTCTTTCTGGTCTTAGCCTTCTTCTCTGCCCTGGTTCCCATAAGCCCCTCCCGAAGTGTGCGTTCCAAGCCCCAAGCTTGCCTCGAAATCTCTGCTTTAGTCATTGCCTTTTTTGGCTAATTGCCCAATCGTTGTACAATTCTCAAGAGAAAAACACACGATCCTCTACGAATATTTACCGAAAAATTACTAAACACCGTAAAGACATAGCCGATAGTACATAGGTGGACCCCGATTTGAGGTATAACTTCCATGCTCGTCGAAGCCCAACCTATCGAAATCTTTGTCTCCCAACGCTTTAACGATAAAGCCCTCCTGGCTATTATCGAAGACTGGCGCATGGAGAGTGAGATCTTAGAAAAAATTATTGTGGCTTACTTCAAGGAGATGGGAATTTTTTCCGTTCCTCAGAGTTTGGAAACCCAAATGCGCCAAACTATCTTAGTTCTTCTTCAGAACTCACCCGAGATCTTCACCCGCGTGAGAAAGGCCCAGGCTGCCGAAGCCCTACGCCGTCAATCGCGCCGGGCCGACAACGGCAAATAATCAGGGCGTCCGCGTATTCAGGCTTAGAGCATGAATAGGACCTGCCATCCACTCACCTAAAGCTTTATAAATCAACTGATGCTGCTCGACCGGAGATAGGCCTTCAAACTCACTTGCCGTGACGTGAAGCTGCCAATGGTCGCCGCCGCCGGTAAGGTCGTGAGCTCGAATTTGAGCACTCGGGATCGACGCCTGTATTCTCTGGATGATATCGTCTGCTTTCATAGAGGACCTCTCGTCCTAAAATCGTTATTAGTGGCCACACTTAACACAGCTGGAGCAGCTTATGTCAATAATTTACCTCGCGAGCCAGAATAAACATAAGGTCCACGAGATTCAATCCATCTTGGGAAAGACCTGGGATATCAGGGCTTGCGATGAATTGGCTCCAGGTATCTCCTGGGACGAGACCGGTAAGACATTTCGGGAGAACGCACTCATCAAAGCCCAGGCGGTTTTGGCCCTGGGTGCGCACACCGTTATCTCCCGGATGACGAACTTCAGGCGCGTTTTATCTGTGTGATTTGTTTTCTGCAGGAGGGTGCGGAGCCGGTGTATTTCGAGGGAGTTTGCGAAGGGCATCTCGTAAAGAAAACGGTTGGCCTGCGAGGTTTCGGTTACGATCCTCTGTTCATTCCCACCGCCTATCACGAGACATTTGCGGAACTCGGTGATGATATCAAAAATCAAATCTCACACCGAGCTCGCGCTTTGAATCAATTCCAAACCTACCTGACTAACGAGTATTAATCCTCGGGATCGGGAATCAAAGCCTTGTCCGCAGATTTTTTGTAGGCGAGAAATGATTTTGAGGTGCGAATTCCGCCAAAGTCTTTGTGAAAGAGTGAGTCCTTGATCTCTTTCCGAAAGCGGGATTTTTCGACGAGAAAGCCCTGAAGAACGAGCACCGACTCGGAGGCCTTGCCCATCATCGCGAGGCAACGGGCGTAGAGGAAAGAGCCTTTGCGCACGGCATTCTCCGTGTCGGTCCAATATTCCTTCTTCTCAAAGAGAGCCTGAAGACCTTCCAATACGGGCATCGCTTTCGGACAACGATCGAGCTCCCGATAAATCACTCCCAGCTGAAACTGGCCGTTCACATCGAGTTCGTTTCTCTTTCTCAGCTCCTCGAGTGGAATCACCGCCGCTTTCAAATCTCTCACGCCGATCGCCTTTTTCGCCTTGGCGTAAAGCGCCTGAGCTTCGGGACTGCGTTTTGCGGCATTCGCATTATGAGAGGCTTTTACATCACTGACCTTGACCTGACTGAGGATATAGCTCGTATCGAGCAAACAAGGGCTGTTTCCGCCGCCGTCACAGCAAGACTGCGTGAGCTGGACTTCGATGACCTTACCATTAACGGCATCGCAGCTACTCACACCGGCCGGAATCAGAGCCGAGATCGCCTCGCCCATGAGCGCGCCTTTTTCTTCGCTAATCCCTGTGCGAACCGCTTGAGATTGGGTCACCGATCCATTGATGAGAATCCCCCGGTAGGAGTCGAGGATCTGTTTACGATTCGCTGGAGGTAAATCTCTGATGAAGCTATACTGGGCTTCTCCCGTTCCAAAAGTCGTTTCTGGCGTCGTGACCGAACATTCCTTGACGTCGATAGCAACGGGACCTTTGATGATGGTCGTACAGAGTGCGAAGGCGTTCGATGCAGCGCCCGAAGCCACGCCAAATGCGAAGAGTAGAGCAAAGGCCTGAGGTTTAAACTTCAC
>SEDW01000536.1 GCA_004193325.1 Pseudomonadota bacterium
CGAAGGATTTGCAGCCGCATCGAGGCCACTGCGATCAAGGGCTGCGATGAGGGCAAAATCTCTTTTGTCGTCGGCTGTGAAAGCATATTCCGACGCTAACGGCCGGGTCGATTCCTCTAGGTTTGGGCAGTCGACGACGCGGCTCAGATTCCAATCCTTGGAGGTCTGTTTCAGAGGCCAGGCAAAGCGAATAGCGTTTTGCACGGGCGCAATCGTCTCCGCGATACAGCTGCTCAGAGCATCATAGAATGCATTGGAACAAGGCAAAGCAGACGAATCGACAAGCTGCCCTTCAGACTGAAATCCAGACAGATCACAAGCGTAACGACGTTCCGAGAAAGACTTCCGAAAGATCTCGACGCCTTTGTCGTTATATTCAACTTCATCACGGCTTTGAACAGTGAGATCGATTAGGCAATGACCAGACTCAAAATCACAATCCAGATCCTGAAATTTGTACTCGAAATCTCCTGCACACCAGCTGTCGCCGCAGATCTGGTTGAGGCCTTGGAGAAGGGTCTGTTTCAATTTTGGAGCGAGCTCGGCCGACTGCGCATGGGATGCGAGGAAAACGGCTAAAAGTATGGGAAAGATTTTCATGTGTGGCTCCTGTTAGAAAACCAGAAAGCCTACCCTTCAATGCCGAGAAGAGCAAAACGAAGCTGTTCTAAGATGAATAGAAAAACCCGCAGTTCGAATGAACGAACTGCGGGTTTCACCTGAACTAAAATGGAGACTAGGAGGGTCGAACTCCTGACCTCTAGAATGCAAATCTAGCGCTCTACCAACTGAGCTAAGCCCCCGTCAGGACCCAATAATTGCCCTAACGGGAGAAAGCTTGCAAGAGGAAAAATAAGAAGCGCTTCAATTTTTAAAAAAAGTTCTCAGTCGCCGCCCAAAATCCTGGAAATTGAGCCTAAACCGCCTTCATCACGACTCGAACCGCCCATTTGTGGCGCGCTTGCAATGATGCGATCAGCCAAACGGGACAGGGGCAGGCTTTGGATCCAGACCGAACCCGTTCCGCGCAAAGTCGCGAGGAAGAGCCCTTCTCCGCCAAATAGCATGGACTTCAATTTCCCGGCTCTCTCGATGTTGTATTCGATACCTTCTTCGAAGGCCACGATGCAGCCTGTGTCGATCCTGATGACCTCCCCTTTCAGTTCTTTACGAACGACATGCCCACCGGCATGGATGAAAGCCTTGCCGTCGCCCTGGAGTCTTTGGAGGATAAATCCTTCGCCACCGAAGAAGCCCGCGCCCAATCGAGTCGTAAAGGCCATCGCGACCTTGGTGCCGAACGCGGCCGCAAGGAACGAATCCTTCTGACAAAGAATCGATCTTGGAAATTGTTTCAAATCGAGAGCTATGATCTGGCCGGGAAATGGCGAGGAAAAAGCCACCCGTTTTTTGCCCGAACCCTGATTAGTAAAGTGGGTGAGAAAAAGCGATTCACCGGTAATTGCCCTTTTACCCGCTCCCCAGAGCTTTCCGAAAAAACTCTGATCCGGTGTGCTGCCGTCACCAAGCTTGCTCTCGAAGAGAATGCCATCCTCCATATAGGTCATGGCTCCTGCTTCGGCGATCACGGTTTCGCCAGGATCGAGTTCGATTTCAACGAGCTGCAGAGAGTGACCGAGAATTTCATAATCCACTTCATGTGATGCCATCGGGAATCGACTCCTTGTCTATAGCTTAAGCGTTTTCCATTAACTCTAGAGATAACAGCGGGAAAATTAGAGTCGATTAAAATCGAGAGAACTTCGCCAAAGCGACTTGCAAAATAATTTTCGTAAAAAGTACTTGCCCGTAATTTTAGATTGTTGCATAACAAAGCTTCTGGGGGCTTAGCTCAGTTGGTAGAGCGCTAGATTTGCATTCTAGAGGTCAGGAGTTCGACCCTCCTAGTCTCCACCAGAACAAAGATTCAAAGCCGTTTGACGAAAGTCAGACGGCTTTTTTGTATTCGGGAGAGTAGCATCTCGACTCCAAGTTCAAGATTTGGGACTCTCATCAATTCATAACATCTCCGTTGCTAGAACACAGAATCCCAAAAACGGGACTTGGGTGGCGAAGTTTTATCGGCTATCCTCTTCACAACTGTTTAGACAAACGATCCCTATCGGAGAAACGAATGCGTATTAAATCTCTCGTCGCCCTTAGCTTCTTGATGACTGCAGCTCTTCAGGCAGCTCCTGCCAAATTCACTAAGGACAGCGGCACCATCACTTGGACCGGCGGCAAGCAGTTTGTTAACGACAATCACACAGGCACAGTTGCCCTCAAAGAAGGCACACTTGACCTAGCTGCTAAAAAAGGTGAGTTCGTCATCGACATGACCACCATCCAAACAACTGACAAAATGGATGACGAGTCTAAAAAGAAACTCTCTGGCCACCTTTCTGGCGACGATTTCTTCAAAGTCTCTGAATACAAAGACGCAAAAATCGTTGTCAAAGACATCGCAAAAGATGGCGCTAAGGCTGACAGCTACATCGTCACTGGCGACCTCACAATCCGCGGCAAGACCAACGAAATCAAATTCCCAGCCCTGATCACTGAGAAAGCTGGCAAGACGACTCTCGCTGGCTCTTTCGACTTCAACCGTACCGCATACGGCGTGACTTACAACAATCCACAAAGCTTCAGCATCACAGACGTGAGCAAATATGTTGAAGACAAGTCGAAAAAAGTAAAAGACAAAGTTATCAAAGAAGACATCAAAATCGACATCAAACTCACAAGCGTTTGATTTAGAAAAAAGCCTTGGTCGAGCGATCGACCAAGGCTTTTTTACGTCTAAAATCTGTGAATCGAATCATCTGGGAAGCGTCAGACTACCGTTAATCGTTTCCATGCCCGCTGCCATGGAATAGGTGGGTTCGTTACGAGCTCCGTGGAACACAACATTCCCTGACCAGTTATTGATCGAGATATCCATTGAGCC
>SEDW01000042.1 GCA_004193325.1 Pseudomonadota bacterium
TTCCTCTCAGGAATCGGTCCAAGACAAGTCGGGAGCAAGGAAATCCCGGGCATCACGTTCGATGCCAATCGCAAGGTCATCGCTTACGACATCAAGGTGCAGACCGCTGCCGTGATTGCTAGTGTCAAACGTATTCTCGAGGATGCAGGCTCGTCGCTCGATCGGGTGATCGACATACAAGTCTTTCTCACCAATATGAAAGACGACTTTCCCGGCTACAACGAAGTCTACAACGCAGCCTTTAAAGACATTCGACCCACTCGCACCACGGTTGAGGTTGGCGCTTTGCCCACACCGATCGCAGTCGAGTTTAAAGTTATCGCCAGGCCTTGAGGAGGACGAAATGAAGTATTACGACATCTCGCCTCCTATCAAGCCGGAGACGGCCGTGTTTCCAGGCGATCAACCGTTTGAGAGGGAGATCACTCTTGATATGGCGAAGGGCGCGAACATCGGCCTCTCTTGGATCAAGACCACGCTCCATATCGGGGCTCACACCGATGCCCCGAGTCACTACCATAGGGATGGGGCGGCAATTGACGAACGGGACCTCAATTATTATCTCGGCGCTTGCCAGGTGCTTGACGTGAGCCATGTGGGGAAGCGGCGGATCTTGACCAAAGACCTCGGGGATCAGGCGATCACGACTGAACGCGTGTTATTCAAGACTTTGTCCTTTCGTCATGCCGATCCCTTTCAGATGGAGTTCACCTCGCTCTCGGCAGAACTTATCGATCACCTCGCGCAATTGGGCGTCAAGCTCGTAGGCCTTGATACCCCGTCGGTGGACCCTGCTGACTCCAAGGATTTGCCGTCCCACGCGGCGCTTCATCGCAATAATCTGGCCGTCATTGAAGGGGTCGACCTCGATCAGGTGCCGGCTGGGAGCTATAAGCTTGTAGCCCTTCCCCTCCGCCTTGTTGGGGCGGATGCCTCGCCGGTGCGGGCTGTCCTCATTATTTAAATTGACAATTCTTTTATAACCTTCTCCCCGTAGACGCGTCCTCTAAATTAGTTAAGCTCAAATTCACAGTTGCTTTCGGTTCACTCAGTATTTTTATTTATCCCAATAAATATTTAAGGAAGTCACGGACAAGCCATCATTGTCCGGAGACCTCGTACCACTACGCTTCAAATCTTTAACTGTCTTAGAATATTCATTCCTGTATCATGTTAGAAAGTCCCTAAGCCGCACAATGAGAAGTTTCCTAATCAAACAAGAATAAACTTCTAGGAGTTTAATTTGAGAAAATATTCCTCGTTTGCGACAATTCTCCTGACATACATTGCAATCATAAGTTGCCAGCACCGAAACCTAACGAACAAATTGAATGAATCAACATTAGACTGTGGGAGAGAAATTTCCTCGGATGAAAAGTACTTAAAAATACTTGAAAATAGTGGCGATGAACTTGCAAGTTCCGACTCGATCAAGGCCCTCGCATTTTTCAAGAGAAAGCGACCTCTTGAATTAGAAGTAACAAAAAAAGGATGTGTTATCTACAGTGATGATATCCAGAAAAAATCCGATCACATCACAATATCGAGAATTGATGATTCTCTTAGTCAAGGAACAGTGGTGGACTTCTCGAAATCCTCAAACTTTATAAAGTTAGAAAAAATCTCCAGCCTGCCAAATGAATTCAAATGCGATGGAAATCTATATTCAAATAAAGAATTAAACCTACCACAAAAGTACGCTAATTTTCACGAGGACAGATACCGTTGGTATGCCTCAATAGAGAATTATACAGTTGAACTTGAAAAATCAACATCCATATTCTTCCCAATAGATTTCCTAGACGATGGAGAACACACAGTTGATTTCGCTGTGGAAGATACTTTCTTAAATCAAAAAAGAACATTTTCGTGCAAATTAATAGTCGATCGAATTCGACCGCTCATCGATATTGAGAAAACCACGATTATCAGCAATACTTTGAATGTTGAAGGCGATAAAATATATAATTTTCTGGTGACTGAAACGTCGCCATTCATCATTACATATTGCATTATTGTCTCGGGTAAGTGCAACTGGATCGAAGGAGAGAAGAACTTTCGAACTCCAGCCGACGGTAAGTGGGAAATGAATTTTTTCGTTACTGATTCCGCGGGCAACATTAGCGAAAAGTACAGTACGACTTTATCAATCTTTAAAAGAACACCAAGGTTAGATTTAACATCGTTGTTCCCAAGTGCAGTCTGGCCATACAATGAGAAACCCAGTTCAGGCACACCCTTTCGCAAAGAGCTGAAACGCTGTTTTGGGCTACCTGCCCATCTTACCATTGAAGGTAACGAAGGCGTAATTCGAACTGAGGGTACAATTTCAATTCAAGATCTTCGCGCCCCGGGACAAGATTGCGAGGTTGAGCTCTATCTTCCGAAGCCCATTTCAAAACGTTTCACTAGCGGAGCCTATAGGCTTAAATTTGATGTGGATCGATTAACTGCCCCGCACGACGTTAAGATATCTGCACAAATAGTCACCGTGTCTGGAGACTTAATTACTCCGTGTGATTCTTCAGAAGTGGGTCATCTGTCTAATTACGGTCATATTATGAATTGTACAATATTTGGCGGTAGAGATCTTGACACCTGGGTATTGACTGAATTTAAAAAAACAGAGCAAATGATCTGTCAAAATGAAATCAGCAAGATTGTTTATAAATTTAATCTTATGCAAAATGCCGGCACTCCGATTCAGAATTACTCTGTGACTGAACTGCGTTTCTTTATACCTGGAATCTTAAGCTGTGATAGTACCAGTCTATAATCTGACTTTGAAAGCTACGGAATAAAGATGAAAACATTTTATAATCTAATATTAATGTCACTAATAGTAATAGCTAGCTGCAGAACAACTTCGTCAAAGGATAACGAAACAAGCATCGTCTCTTTAACTGTCTTAATTCCAATTGACTTCGTTGTATATCACTCACAGATTACTGTTGAGTCTGTGGACAAAAAAACTAAAATACAAGCATTGGATTACACCAACTTTAAAATACCGGAGGGATATTACAATCTGTCTATATCACTCATAGATAGTCACGCAAATGTTAAATATAAATCATGCGATCCCGGAAAGTCACATCTTGTGACGCGAGAAGAAAGAGAGCTTCGCATAGATATATGCGAGGCAAATAGTGGAAACTTCGTTTTTACAACACTTGCTCAAAACGATGAAAATAGTTTAGTAATGACACCTCCAAAAAAATCGACAGAATCCACGCCAAACAAAATTATCGCTATCCCCTCCGTTGAAAATAACACTGTAATTGATGAAGCCTCTCAGTTAAGAAAGTTAGCCAACTTTTCGAAGCTTAGGCAAAATAATTGTTTCGGTTTACAAACAGTAGTCACTTTTAAAAATGGAGAAATCGTTATCGGTATGGAGGGTAAAATAGAAGACAAAGTGATAGACAGCTTAACTAACCCTCGCTGCGATATAGAGTTAAATTTACCAAAGCCTGCAGGGAAGAGATTTTCCGCGTTGACTTATTCCATATCCTATGCCCTAGATGACAAATCACTTTCTCAAAATCTTTTTCTTATAGGTTCCGCTCGTGACGAAGACAATAATCTAATTTTACCCTGCACGACTTATACATTAGATACAAATTCGCATAGCAAAATCCCCTTTACTTGCGATTTTTATGAGAAAAAAAGCGATAATGTTTCTGTAGTGAACGAAAAATTCAGAAAACAGCTCATATCTAGCTGCGCAAGTGAATCCGAGAAATTTGTTCTCGGTTTTACCATTGCTGGGCCCAGCAAAACAATAGTCACATCCATGAATGTCAATGAACTTCGAATTCAAGTACCAACGTTGGAAAATTGTCCCAACTGATTAACTAGTATGCATTTTCGGCCAATATACTGGAATATCGATGCACATCTAATCTTTCTCATTTTTAAGATCTCAATTACAATGAAGTATTAGTTTTCTGCACAATATAAAGACTCTTTCATAAATAGATGATGCATCGATACCAACTACGGTGGCTGCAATTTTTTCGGCGAGGATGCTTAATGAGCCTTTTTTGGACATTGACTTATCTTTTGATATTTATCTCGACGTTCACTTCATGCAAATCCACAGGACGTTCCAAGTTGGACACGATCTATTTCAATAAGGGTGATAAGTCCTATTTCGTAATCTATGAGAATGATGTTTTTCAGATTTATTCGTGCAAGAACAATTCTGAGCTAAATGCAGCCCTTGACGCGGCTGGTGACGTGACGAAGGCCAAGGAGCTTTGTCATGACTCGGTAACTATCATCACGCCAATGGCGATGAAAGATGCAATTGCAGAAGAATTGATTGGACCTGCAACTGACGATTTAATTGGAACCAAGACTGCCCGCCTCCTTCAGCTTGATTCACAAATGAAATTGATGAACTTAAACATCTTGCAGTTTGAAGATGGTTTTATTAATGCACCGACGGATGGAGTTGGAAAAATTTACGCCGATGAGATCGCCAAGCTTAAGGCACAATTGGAAAAAATCGGTATTGAAGTTGGCAAGCTAAGCGCGGCTCTTAACGAGCCCGCAAAACTAAAAGAAATTGATATCGATTCGACGCTTGCTCTCCAGTCCGAGATCGCTAACACCATCGACGAAAAAGCAGCAGTTTTTACCGCAATGCTTCGTGACTCCAAACTTTATAAGCTGGACCCCACTCGTGATAACACTATGATGAAGATCCTCGATAAGTTCCCGTTAAGCTGCCAACCTGATGTCGACACTGGAATGCGGAAGCGAGTGCGCGTCGGGTTAGAAATTATCATCTACGAATGCCAACCTAACGCTGAAGCGAAGATCATATCTGCTAGTTGCGCACTTCCTGGTTATGAACGGATTCAAAATTACTGTGTCTTTACTGGTAAATCTTTTACACCCAGTAAACTGGCCGCCACACATACTGGAATCTGTGCAATCTCCCAAGACAAGGCAATCAGTTGCTGGGGCGAACCTGGCAAATTTCCAATGGTTGAAAACAGCTTTAACGAAGGTTCTACTTCAGTCGGAAGAACAATGGCCACAACCAACAAAGTAGCTTCGCGCGTTGTAGCCTCCGGCCGCCAACTCTGTTCTGTCAATGAAGAGGGCGTGGTCATTCGCTGCTGGACGAATGTCGCTGATGTCCCGGGTGCCAGTGCTAAATTCTCGCAGATCGTCGGTGGTGATGCGCACTTCTGTGGAATTAACTCAGACAAGTCTGTGACTTGCTGGGGTGAGAGTGGCTACAAACAAACTGATGTCCCTGCTGGCCTTTCCGATGTTCGTGCAATCTCAACCACAGAAAACAACAGCTGTGCAATCGATAGCAGCAATCGTCTCGCTTGTTGGGGCGACATTCTGAATTCAACTGGCGCCAGCCCTCTTGTCAGACCTTCCAATCTCGGTGAAGTCAATTCAGTTAGTGTAGGCACAAGACACGTCTGTGCCATTCTCAAGGACAGTAGTGTCCAGTGCTGGGGAAACAATGACTTCGGCCAGGCATCAGCCCCCGCGGCAGTGAAAGATGCTCAGATAATAGCTGCAGGATTTAACGAAAGCTGTGCCGTCCGCTTGAACGGTGCCCTTCAGTGCTGGGGCCAACGCACCTCAGCTCATTACCTTCAGGGTCCCATTTTAAACGATGTGAAATCGATTTTCATAGGTCGATGGGGTTCCAATTTCTGTGCCGTTTACGGCCCTCAAAACTCAGTCGCGTGCTGGGGCAATACCGACTATTCGGGAACAATAAATCTCACCCCACCAGCCGACCTCAAAGGCGTCAAAGACATCGCCATCACCGCTTCAGGCTATGCCTGTGCCGTGACGAGCAGCAATTCCGTTCGCTGCTGGGGCAATAACACTCTCATTCCATCCAAAGTGCCTGACGCACTGATCATTAAAAACTGAGGTGGCCCATGAAGACTTTATTGAAGACCTTTAGCCAAGTGTGCCTGATCGTTGTCAGCCTCAGCTTTTGTAAAACCGTTCACCGCGACGATTTTCCGGGATCGGTCTCAGACGTCAGCATTCGCCTACCAGCGCCGTTCTCCGACAGCGAAGCACGGGCCACGTTCACGAGCCTCGAGAAAGATGGCGACACCCGCCTCGTCAAGGGCAAAGACCTTAACATCAAGCTGCCAAGCGGCAACTACTCAGTGGAACTAGTCATCCTCAATCCCGATGGCAGCGAAGAATACAAGTCTTGCAACACCTCAAGACCCTACGTATTCAGCCAACCCAAAGAAAATGCAATCATCGACATTTGCAAACTCAGTGATCGCTCCATCATCCTACAAACCCTTCCTGCAGGTCCTATCGTGGATCCCATTCCTCCAGTCGTAATTCCCGAGATCAAGGATCCGATCCCAGTCATCCCCGACCCTCTACCGCCGACCGAGGTTCAGGCTCAGTTCTCTGTGGAATCGAACTGCTTCGGCATGCCTATCGTTGCCACTCAGATCGACAAAGAAATCGTGCTAAAAATGGATGGCCTTATCCAGAACAAGGTCATGGACAGCCTGAGTTATCTCCGCTGCAACATTACAGTCACCCTCGCTAAACCGAAGGGCAAGATCATCTCGCCGCTCAAATATCAGATCAACTATGCTCTCGATGATAAGTCGCTCAAGCAAAATCTCTGGTTGCTCGCGTCGGGACGTGACGAGAATACAAACCTCTCCCTGCCTTGCGAGACCTATCTCTTTGATACTTACGCCAACAGCAAGAAGTACTTCACCTGCAGTTTCTATGACACTGCCCCCGAGAAGAACAAAGAAGTCTTCAGTAAGTTCTCGGCCCAATACAACGCATCCTGTCAGACGGAAACCACCAAATTTGTCCTTGGTTTTACCATTGCCGGACCGAGTCGATCGGTGATCACGGCGATGACGATTGCAGAGCTTCGCTTTCAGGTTCCGACTGTCGAAGCCTGTCCCTAATAATACATTGCAAAAAAGAAAACGAGGCGCCCGATGAAAATCGGGCGCCTCACTATTTGGTTTAGAATAAAACCTATCTACTAACAGTTGCTAGCCCAGTATATATTTCTTGAAGACAAACAGAACGCAAAACACAACCTGAAGAAGATTCGTAAAAAATGAGGACACGTTAATCCTCATGCTTCGTAAGATGAAGATTGAAACTCATAATTTTTCGGAGGAAAGAAACTGTGAAAAATATAAGGAATGGAATTTTGATTCTGATGATACTTAATTCAGCTTCCGCATTTAGTAAAGGTGGACCTAAGATTACGCCCGAGGAATATAAAAAACTCAAAGGTGGAAATTACACTACAAAGATTGGTGATAAATGGGTAGTCCCTAAGGCAGTAGGTCTTGATTTCGATAAAGATCTGAAGACACTCCAAATTCACCTTCAAAATTTTAAAGTGGGGAAAGTCAACCGCGTTGCGGACTCCCAGCCTAAAGGCATCATCATCTCCCAGTCACCAAAAGAAGCTACGCTAGTCGATACGGTAGGTTCGATTAACGTCGTCGTCTCCGATGGTCAAAAAAATTAGGCAAAGCCTTGATAAATCAAACGAAATGAGGCGCCCGATGAAAATCGGGCGCCTCTTGCTATAGGACCCTATCCTTATTTCACCTGCACAAGACTATGATCCACTGCCTTCACGGCTTTAGCATCAGTGACAGTCAACTCGATCGTGTAAAAGCCATTGGAAAGGTTGAAAACACCTGTCTTGCCAGAAACAGTCTGATTAACGGCAGCCCCGTTCACCTTCTTACCGCGCACGATCCATTTGTAAGTTAGGCCCGTGCCTTTCGATGCAGAGGCATCAAGATTGATAGCGGTCGAAGGAGCAGATCCCTTGCTGATACAGCGATCCTCACCTGCATGAGCAATGACATCACCCAAAAATTCCGCAACCGGAACCTTCGCCTGCGAACTCGTCTTCCAAACTCGTGCAACTAGAGTCTTGGAAGCTGAGTAACCGTCCACTGCTGAAGCAGTTGAATAAACATACTGGCCTAAACCATTCCCATATTCATAGAGAGCCTGCGAATTAGGAGTCGCCGCCAGATCCGAGGGCATAGCATAGAACAGAGCGTTCAGATCCCCTTCTGGCAAAGCGATGAGTTTACGAGTCGCGGCACAGGAAGGAGCGCTCCAACCCAACCCAACCCAATCATGCCCGTCGTTGGACGATCCATCGCGAAGAAACGCGCCGCCAGCGGAGCAGTTCCAAGGTGGATGTCGCCCTTCACCGCATAATCTCTCTTCGCCCCACTCTCCATCTCATAGACAGCGACAGGCAAACGTAGTTTTTGGTCGGCAAGATCAAGACGGTAGATAACCTGATTATAATTATATCGGACGGTCGGTGTTGCATTCTGAGTGAAGGAAGCGGTGTATGTTCCCTCGATGTAGATCTTCCGTCCATTATTTTGCATGAGCAAACCGTCTTGTTTCACGTTGTACGACGTGTAGTTGTCATGACTGACAACCTTCACCGCATAGTTCCACGGACCCATCGGGGTATCACCTTCGGCGAACCACATTTCACCGAATGTCGACGGCGAGCCAAGTGCTTGTTGAATGGTTCCTACAAATTTCTGGCGATATGGGTTCCAAACCTTGTTGAGTTGGCTGCCAGATATACCTAGACCTTCGCCATTGAGCCCTTTGAACTTGTGCCCATCATTCAACTGGTAATCAGAACTCACTCCCAACGCCGTAAGATCGGCTTCCGATGCCACCTCGGTGCCTTTTTTCCAGGAGAAAACAGGCCTGCCGTCAGCATCCGTCTCAAGATTCTTAGTACCGGCTTTGTAGGCCGTGAACGATTCGTGCTGAGTCCCGTCAAAGAGTGATTCGGCAGTCGCAGCGACCCGGCGCAGACCAAAATAAAGTTTATCACCAGTCGGCGTATTGAAGCGAAGCGGAGCCGCCGGCAGATTGAGAACAGGATCATTCTCTGCAAGATTTAAATCTCTAAACTTCGTTGCGGCATCATCGAAAAGTGCCCAACCCCCACGAACGAAGGAGCCATCGCCTTTCACCTTCGCAAACCTTCCGTAAAGCCTTTCTTCACCCGAAGCGTCCGGAATGGCCACGAGATCTCCCAGCCATGTGAGAGCACTGGTCGGAGCAAAATCAGGTGCAATAGGCTTCGCAAAGCCATCATTCCCGACATAATAATCTCGGTCGACCCCAAGGTCTGGATTCAGGCCGCCGTTCGCCGGCAGGGCTGATGTTGCAGCTGTGTTGGCGAAACTACCGAAGACATAGCCGACACGATCCGTATCCTGCCACGTCCAAAATATTTTGCCTTTGTAAAGTGTGCTATCCACTGTGTCCTGACCCATGACGAGACCATTCACATTTGGATTCTTCGTTGGCATCGTCAGGCCCAGGAGATAGCTTTCTCTATAAATCCCCTGGCCCGTCGTCCGGTAGAGCCGCTCGGCAATCATTCGCCGCTCGAGCTCAATTTCGGTCGTCGCTCCTTGGGTCGCAGTCAGAGTTTTGCTGCTGCTGCTATAGCCATGGCTCGTGATCGTGAAAGTATGGGATTTATTCATCTCATCGAGATGATGATAGGCGAGATAACCTTGACTGTCGGTGAGGCGGGTGACACCCTTTTCGTCGACGAGAAAGACGAGCGGCACACCGCGACGTGAGACTTTATCGATGACACGAATTGCATGACTTTCATTCGGTCCGGGAACTCCAGCCGCAAGCAGCCTCGTCTGATAGTTATCTGCCGCGACAGTCGCATTCGACGTCTTATCGAGCAAGACATCGCCCGAACCACCCTCACTGATCGAAAGAGTTGCTCCGGCAATACCGATTCCATCCGGCTGCGCAGCGTACCCGGGATGACTCACACTAAACCAAACCCGTGTTGCCATCAGGCCAGGTTCATAGAAGGCAATTTTACCATTCACATCGCTCGTGAATTCGATCCGATTCGTCGTCTTGAGTTTGACTCCAGGAATCGGGAGATTGGTCGCTCGATCGCGGACTGTGATCGTATAGTAACTATGGACGACCGACGTCAGCGTAAGATCAGGGAGTGGAGTCTTCGCGCCTTCATCCACAAGCGGCGCCTCCGCTTCTGAACCCAAAGTCATCCCATCAAGCGCTTCCTTATCTTCGGCACGTTCCTCTTTCGACGGTTCAACCGAACAGGATGTGATCAGTAAGTTAAATGAGATGAGGCTATATAAGGTTTGTTTTTTCATAGACTGTCTTCCTCTAAAAGTTCGAGGAATCTATCGGTGGGGGACTACGGTCTATCGACCCGTCATGTCTGATTTAAAATTTTGATCAATACTCCTATCCTCTTAAGCCTATATTTTCAGCCTCAATCCACCCTGAATTAATACGTGACAATTTTCATGACTCTATTTCTGCACTCTACGTTAATTCTTCATTTTAATAATGAATGGATTTGACTCTCGCTCAAATGAATAATATTTCCGACAAAAAAATAGCCAGGCTCTGCGAAAGGCCTGGCTTCACAACAAATCCTCAAGCATCCTTGTCTTTCAGAAATTCGTTGACCGCTTTCGCAGCCTCCCTGCCTTCAGCAATAGCCCAGACGACTAGCGACTGACCGCGCCTCGCATCCCCTGCGGCAAACACACCGCGTTCTGAGCTCGCATAGTTCTGACTCGCGATATTGCCCCGCGCGTCGAACTCAAGGCCAAGCTCCGCAGCCAGACCCTGACGCTCAGCTCCAAGGAATCCAACGGCAATGAGAATCATCTGGCAAGGCCAGAACCTTTCTGATCCTTCCACCGCCTCACAAACCTTTTTGCCATCGGCATCCGTGAACCAGGCAAGTTCACGCGTCGTGAGTCCTTTGAGATTGCCGCTTTCATCCGCCTCGAAGGCTACGGTCTCAAGCGACCAGTGACGCTCCGCGCCCTCTTCATGCGAGCTTGTCGTACGAAGCATGTGAGTCCAGGCCGGCCAGGCACTTTCTTCGGGACGATCGATCGCTCTTGGAAACGAAGGCAGTTTAGGCGGTTGGGTCATGATCTCAAACTGTGTGACAGACTTAGCACCCTGACGGCGACTCGTCCCTACACAATCCGATCCTGTATCTCCACCCCCGATGACGATGACATCGCGGCCCGCAGCGTAGACTGTTTCATGGCTCGGAATCGCATCGCCCATGACCCGGTGAGTCGATTGCGTAAGAATCTCTTCTGCGAAATGAATGCCCTTGAGATGACGACCTGGAATTTTCACATCGCGCTTTTCACTGGCGCCGGTAGTGATGAGTACCGCATCAAAACCAGCACGAATCTCTTTCATGGAAATATCGTGACCCACATTGATCCCGCAGCGGAATTCAATGCCTTCCTCTTCCATGAGATGAACCCGGCGCTCCACCCGAGATTTTTCGAGTTTAAAATCCGGAATTCCGTACATCAAAAGCCCACCGGCTCGATCGGCCTTCTCATAGACAACAACCGAATGACCAGCGCGATTGAGCTGCTGCGCCGCAGCAAGACCCGAGGGCCCCGAGCCTATGACGGCCACTTTTTTCCCGCTGCGGTACAATGGAACTTCTGCTTTGATCCAGCCTTTGGCAAAACCCATATCGGCCAAGGCCATCTCGATGCCTTCGATCGCCACGGGATCATCGTTAATGCCAAGGACACAAGCTGATTCACAAGGTGCCGGACAGATACGGCCTGTGAATTCAGGAAAATTATTAGTGCTCAGGAGAAGTTCCAGCGCCGTCTTAAACTGTTCTTCGGTGACGAGTTGATTCCAGCTTGGAATCAAATTCCCCAAGGGACAGGCGTTGTGACAGAAGGCGACGCCACAGTCCATACAGCGCGCCCCCTGACTCCGGAGCCCTTTGTCTTCGAATGGCGTGACAAATTCTTTATAGTGCTTCACCCGTTCGTGAACAGGCTGCTTTTTAAGGGCCTGACGAGGGTATTCGAGAAAACCTTTGACCTCACCCATGCAATCCTCCTTGCTCGAGTTCACGTGGAGCTCGGCTAGTTTTGGGAGTCGACTTACGCATGCTGCGATAGGTCGTCGGGATCACGCTCAGGAAGTTTTCACGTTCCTGAGACCAGCGCTCCAATATCCGCCGAGCCATCGGGCTCCCCGTGAGCTTGATATGCTCTTCAAGCTGCTCCCAGATCAGACTCTCGTCTTCCGATTCAATCCCTCGACTAACCGTAACGAGCTCGGGATTGATATGTTTTTGAGCACGGCGGTTCTTGTCGTAGACAAAGGCTAGACCTCCACTCATACCGGCGGCAAAGTTTCGGCCAATGCTGCCGATGACAATGACACTACCGCCCGTCATGTATTCGCAGCCGTGATCACCGACGCCTTCCACGACCGCATGCGCTCCGCTGTTTCTCACAGCGAATCGTTCGCCAGCTGTTCCCCTCACATAGAGAGAGCCGGAAGTGGCTCCGTAAAGGGCTACGTTACCGCAAATGATCTGCGGCTCAGTCTGAATCGCTGCCGGCGGATAAAGAGCAATCTGCGCCCCTGAAAGGCCCTTGCCCAAGTAGTCATTCGCTTCGCCCTCAAGAGCCACTTTGAGACCCTGCACCGCGAACGCCATGAAGCTCTGACCACCAATGCCCTTGAAGTTGAGATGAATGTTTTGCGCGACCATCCCTTTCGCGCCGTATTGCCTCGATATCTCTGAGGAGAGAAAGGTGCCGACCGATCTCTGCGTGTTGATCAAGTTTCGATTGATCACAACATTGGATTTACCCTCAAGCGCCCGGGCACTTGCGGGGACGAGATCCGTAGCATCGAAACTCTCGAGAATGTGATGCTCCTGATCCTCGACTTTCGACCGGGAAGCTGACGAAGCGGGAGGAGTGATCAACGCCGCGATACTGATGCGATCGAGACGGGAGCCTTCCGCAAAAGCCTTTTTCTCAAGGAGATCCACACGTCCGACCATCTCCTGAACTGTGCGAATACCCATTTCCGCCATGATCTCGCGTAGGCCTTCGGCCAAGAGAAAGATGTAATTGATCAGATGTTCAGGCTGGCCTGCA